>NZ_RQVN01000004.1 GCF_003992135.1 Veillonella sp. VA142
CCAATTTGGTATAATGATATGCATTGGTATTGGTTTTGTTCATAATTACATTATACCAATGAAAAGGGTCCTTCGGGACCCTTTTGCCTATTAAAAGTATAAAAAATAGAGGAAAGTTGATAGTTTTTGATTAACTTTCCTCTATTTTATTTATGGGCTATTTTGTTACAGCCCCTGCTATTAAAACCAACCCATTTTATCCTATAACCCTCATTTTGAATGTTTCAGAGTTCGTATACTTTTATTAAGTAAAAAGAATAGCACCAGCTATTTTCATAGCTCGTGCTAAGAACTCTTTATATGAGTATCCCCCACATTTGACAAAGAGCCATTTTAATTACCTCTGTTTCGCCCACCGTTGGTATCCTTTCCACAACAGGAAATAAATCACCGACGCAATGAGTATCACCACGGTTAAGCGGCCTAAGTTATCTTGTAATAGCACCGCATCGTGACCGACGATGACTTCTAGTGCTGTGGAAGGGAATTTCCCTACCAAGTTGGCGATAATGTAATCGCGCAAAGAAATTTGGCTAATGGCCCCCAAAGCAGTAATGATACCGCTTGGAAAGTATGGAATAGAACGAGCAAAAAGCATCATCACCAATCCATTTTTACCGCTAAAGTCATCCACTTTCAGTAAAAATTCACTTTTTTCAATGACCTTATGCGCTGTATCTCGCAAGATGTAGCGCATAATCATAAAGCTCAGTACTACTCCCACCGTTTCTGCTAGCCAAGAGATAATAATTCCTGGCACTACACCAAACAGCAATCCATTGGCTGTGGAAAAGAAGATGGATGGTAAAAATCCCAACGCATTGATGAGCACATCTAGAACAAAGCTAATCACCATCGCCCACGGGCCATAGGATTGTAATACGTCCGCCATACGTTGTACATCCCCAGAAAGGATTAATTCCCACATGTCATCATAAAAACCAGGAACAAGGATGTACACTAGTAGTCCTAGTACTACGAGTCCACTCAACAACCCCAGTTGTATGTATCGTTCCTTTTTCTTATCATTCATTCCCATACCTTCTTTACTAGTCGTTACTTAACCTCTACCATCGAGTACTAAATTATCGTGGATTGCACGAACTGCTGTTTTGATGTGTTCTTCTCCGATAAGGCAAGAAATACTAATTTCAGAAGTACTGATAATCTCGATATTCACACCTTCGTCAGATAAAATACCAAACATTTTTGCTGCTACCCCTGGTTGCCCCAACATACCAGCACCAACGATAGATACTTTTGCCATATTTTCATTAATCACACACTCCTCGATAGACATGGATTGACCAAGCTCCTCAAGTACTTTTTTGGCTAAGTTCACATCATCACGTGTAATGGTAAAAACAATATCTGTTCGTTTATCATCTGTGGTGCGGATACTTTGTACAATCATATCTACGTCGATACTCTCATTAGCTAACGCTTGGAACACCTGATGTGCCACACCTGGGATATTTTCAACCCCTACAAGACTTACTTTTGCTACATTTGTATCATCTGCAACGCCTGTAATAGCGTATTGATTTGCTTTCATTGTATACTCCTCTCGAATTATCGTGCCTTCTTCATCACTGAAAGTAGATCGTACATGTATTGGTACCCCATACCGATGTCCCATTTCTACCGCTCTTGGTTGCATAACACCTGCTCCTAAGCGCGCCATTTCTAGCATTTCGCCATAGGTAATTTCTTTCAGTTTAACAGCCCCTGGTGCCACCCGTGGATCTGTGGAGTATACACCATCTACATCTGTAAAGATTTCGCATACATCAGCTTGCATAGCACCTGCTAATGCCACTGCTGTCGTGTCAGAACCACCACGTCCTAATGTAGTGATATCCCCTGCTTCCGTCATTCCTTGGAAACCAGCTACGACCACAATATTACCCGCTTCTAAGGCATCTAGTACACGTTTCGGTTCAATATCTAAAATACGTGCTTTACCAAACGTATCACTGGTAGCAATACCTGCTTGCCCGCCTGTCATAGACACCGCTGCATGACCTTTTGCTTGGAATGCCAGTGCCATCAATGCAATCGTTACTTGCTCCCCCGTAGAAAGAAGACGATCCATTTCACGACCATACGGCATAGAGGTTACTTCTTTCGCTAAACTCACCAATTCATCTGTTGTATCGCCCATAGCAGAAACAACTACCACAATACGATCCTCTGGTTGTTTGTCACGCAACACGCGATTTACAATGTTAAATATTTTTTCAGGCGTCGCTACAGAGCTACCACCAAATTTTTTCACAATTAATGCCACTGCAATCCCTCATTTATAAGATACAAAGTATAAAATAATATCTATACTAATCTACCATACTACGCTACTAAAGTAAAGGATTTTTATAATATTTTACTATTTATATCATACATTTGTCTTTTTATAGTAGATATTCTTATATACATTTTCACTATACTATACACCAATTTATGGCTATGTAACCTCTTTAGGCAATATTAATAAAGGACTGCTTCCCCTAAAGGGTCAACAGTCCTTATCATAACCGATTCAGTTATATGTCTAATCTGAAATTAGCCTTCTACAACGATATTTTTTTCGGATTCCCACAAGCCATGGATGTTGCAGTAAGAAGTTGCAATCAAACGACCAGATTTTTTGAAAGATGCTGTAACAACTCCAGCTGCTTCTGCATGTACAGGACCTTCGTTAGCGCCTGTAGGTGCTTCACCATGTACATTGAACTCAAGACGAGCTACTTCATACGGAAGTTGTGTGCCTTCTTCTACATAATACAATTTGATCCAAGAAATATGATGTTCTACTGTATTAGGATGAGCAATTTCTTTACCCACTTCTAATTCGATGACTACGCGTTCACCAGCTTTTACAGTATCAGGTGCTGTGATTACTGGAACGTGTTTTTCTGTTGCAAATTCAGCTGTTTTTACATAATTTGTGATAGCCATAGGTATAACCCCCTTGAATTAATATCATATCCAAACATGGAAACCTTTCCATGTAAAGCACTAAATTAGTACACTATTATTGTACTTGTTTTTTTTCACTTACGCAAGAACTATTTTTAAGTTTTTCGATGTGGTTTTTGCATAGGCATTCTATTTTCCACAATATCTAATAGTCAAACTCATGCTTAAACCGCCTAAGCTAAAACTCGATACCACGCTTTGCTTTAATCCCTTGTTGGTAGGCATGCTTAATAACTTTCATTTCCGTTACTGTATGCGCCAATTCAACAATCTCTGGGCGTGCGTTACGACCTGTTAAAATCATGTCTAAATTCTCAGGTTTTGTTTGTAGCAAATTTACTACTGTCTCTACATCAACTAGCCCATAATGAATGGCATAATTGATTTCATCAAGGATAATCAAATCCCATTGGCCAGACTTCACTTCCCTTTCCACCATAGCCCATGCTTCTTTGGCTGCTTGTTGATGTTCTTTCATTTTTTCTTCTGATTCTTCTTGCTTATGAAAGATAAAGCCTTTTCCCATGGATCGAATCTCTACAGTCGGTAATAAATCAATACCTGCTAATTCACCATAATTAGCACCACTTTTAATAAATTGCAAAATAAGTACCTTTCTACCGCATCCCGCTGAGCGCAATGCTACCCCTAAAGCGGCTGTTGTCTTGCCCTTACCATCTCCCGTGTTAACTAAGATTAAACCTTCACCCATCTGTCTCTCCACCTTTCTTTGGATATATGGAAATCCCATGCCAAGGCACAGGATTCCCAAAATTATATTAGATTATACTTAGAATGGATTCCGTATATGGTACGCTAGTTTACCAAGTACATGGTCCACTGGTACAAATCCAATGAAACGGCTATCTGAAGAATGATTACGATTGTCTCCCATCACAAATACATGCCCTTCCGGCACAGTAATCGGCAAAGACCGTTCAAACTTCATAGTCTCTTTTTTAGTATACGTTTCATTTAGTTTGGTACCATTTCTCCACACATGGCCTTCTTTAAATTCCAATGTATCACCTGGACGACCAATAACACGTTTAACCCACACATCATGACCTTGCAAAGATGGCACCACTACACTAGCATAATTCATCAAAGGCTCCATCGCATCATCCTTCCAAGAACGTTCTCGTTGTACTCGGCTATCAATGATGACAATATCTTCGTAATTAGGTATATTTCGCATCACATGAGACCATTTGCTAATTAACAAGAAATCCCCATTATGCAAGGTATCCTCCATGGATTCACCGGATACTCTCGTAGGTTGCACAATAAATATATGCGTTAACATGGCTACAATAAGAGCTACAACAATAGCTTGTAGCCATTCACGAGCTTCTTTCAAAATTTGACTGCCTATAGCTGTATCTTTTTCCATAGATCCTCCTATTCTAAGAATACGTAATACTACGCATCTTGTATCAATTAATGAATTGATTTTTTGCCGAACTGACCACCGAATACATCATGTACATCATTGATAGTGATGAAAGCATTATCATCCACTTCGTAAATAATATCTTTCAATTTTGTTAATTCCAACCGCGTCACAACACAATAAATGATACGTTTCGGAGTCTTTGTATACGCCCCTTCCCCATATAGTAATGTAACGCCACGTCCTAAACGATGCATCACTACATCGGCCACTTCTTCCGATTTATCAGTGATAACCATAACTCCTTTAGATTCTTCTACACCTGTAATGACTAAATCCATCATTTTATAGGCTACAAAATAGGCAATCAAAGAGTACATGGCACTATTCCAATCATAGACAAAACCTGCCGCACCTAAAATAAAAAAGTTCAAGAACATTACGATTTCACCTACGGAAAAAGAACTCTTCTTATCAAAGATGATAGCTACAATTTCAGATCCATCTAAAGACCCACCATTTCGTATAATAATACCTACTCCGAGCCCCAGAATAATTCCACCAAATACTGCGGCCAACAAAGGGTCATTCACAATAGGCGATAGATAATGCATGAAAGCAGAAAATACAGAAATACATGCTATAGCAAATAAGGTGGATATAGTAAAACTTTTACCAATTTGCATATATCCTACGTACAAAAATGGTAGATTAATTAACATCACAAGCACGCTGAATGAGATTCCAGATAGATTACTTGCCATTAAGGCAATACCTACAACGCCACCATCAATTAAATGATTAGGCACTAGAAATACATCTAGTCCATAGGTATAGATGGCAGCCCCGATAATCATCATACAGTATCGCATAGCCATATCTATTAATTTTCGTTTTCTGCTTTTGTGTTCTTTCATCCTTCGGATACTCACTCCTTATTTGTTACTAACCAACGTTCTCCAATAATCCATGCCGTAATATCATCTACAGGAACTGGAGGATATAACATGCCTTTTGGCACTAATTTTCGCCACCCTGTAGGTGGATGTATTTCAAAATAGCGACGCCTTGCCTCTTCTGTAGTATGCTTTTCATTGACAAAGTTAAATTCTTTTCCCTGTTTTTCTGCTATATTTTTTACAATGGTCCCTACTGCTTTATGATTGGTTCCATTCCCACATACTAATACGGATGTCGTTGGATACATAGCTAGTAAAGATTGTAATTCACACATTACGGAATCGGTAGGCACAATATCCATCATCATTAATTGCGCTGTATCCGTAAGAATAGCAACGCCTGTTTTATCCCGCCCCGGGTCAATCGCCAATACATATGGTTCTAATGCCATCATTCACTCCTTACTCATTCATGGGAATGACGCGCAACATAATTTGTACAGGTCCACTAGTGAAAGTATCCTCTCTTGTAACAGCCTCTAATCGTACAGGGCCCCGTTGATCTTCTACTTTACGAATAGTAGCAAATAATTCATTTCCTGGTAAAGAGCCAACTTCACCAGTAATTGGATCTGGTAATACACCTTGTTTCTTCGCTTCCCCATTGACATCTTTTAAGAATGCCAACACTTGATCTTGCGCACTCTTGCCTCCATCAATCACGGATGACCAAAGAACAGTATTTTTTTTGAAAATCATATCATGAGGATACGCATGAATTTCTGCCAGCGCTGGCTCTCCATATATAATGTTGGCAGATGCTGTGACACGAATCATCAATGGCTTATCTGTAGCAGCGACTAATTTTGCTATCTCATTCAAATTATCTCGGCTAACATAAATCACTGTTTTTTCCTCTTCCATTTGGAAACGATTTAAAATGAGTCGATTCGTATCCTTCAAGAAACTAGTTAATGCCGCCATACTTTCTACTTCCCCTAGTCCAGGACGAATGACCGCTTGAGATAGCACTTCTCCATTGCGGAAAACAACATTTCCTTCACGCACATGATTGATACCATCTTCTAATTGTTTAGTTGTCAATTGTAAGTCTTGCACATGACTTTCTAGTTGAGCCCGTACCTCTTCCAAACGACCCACTTCAGAATTAGATGCCACTAACTTATGTTCTGCTTCCCCATAGGCATCTTGGATAGATACCAATTGGTCGCCCATACTTGCTAACGCACTACGTGTTTCTTCTAATTCTTGCTCCGTTGCTTGTACATCACTTTGTACCTTTTGTAATTGTTTATTTTTTTGATTCAATTCATCATTACTTTGTTGTAATGCTTTCGTCTTTTGATCAATATCTGCTGAAAGTTGTACCATCTGGGCTTTCAGTTTATCCATACCAAATAAAGCCGTACGCACATTGTTAGAGGCAATACTAAGTACCCCTAAAGTGGCGGCGGAAATCAAAATACCCGTTACTATCGTTACAATGATAGAAGTATGCTTAGGACGTAACCCAAACAAACTCATGCGCCGTTTCCCTACTTTTGTACCTATTTTATCGCCTAAAAATGCAATTAATCCCCCCATAATAGTAATAATGAGGAGGATCCGTAGTCCCACTAACATAGCCGTATACCTCAATGTCAAATACTAGTCCTATATCTTTACTTAGTATATCAAAATCCCTAGTACACTACAATGCTTATACAAGAAAATGTCTCGATATACTTCGTTTCATGTAGCGATAAAAGAGTAGCACCACCTACTCGATTAGTGATGCTACCCCTATACTCTCTTATTTAGATACTCTCCAGTTTAAATATAAGCCTGCTATAACACCTAGCATATTAGGAATCCAAGCCGCTAACAACGGAGGTAATGCCCCTCCTTTACCTAAGGCACCTGACAATGTCATAACCCCATAGTAAATGAAGATAACCAATACTGAAATACCAAATCCTATAGACGAACTAGACCGTTGTTTTTGCAATCCTAATGGCGCTCCTACTAAGGCAAAGATAAAACTAGCTACAGGAATGGTGAAACGTTGATACATTTCCATTTGCCATTCTGTAATCTTTCCACCCGTAGCTTCCATCGCTTTGATTTGCTGTCTAATCTCTTTGATGGTCATCTCTTCTGGTTTACGCTGAGAACGACTAATTTTATCTGGATCTTGTGTAATTGGCAATACTTGCTCTTCAAACTTTAATGTACGATCAATACCTTCACCAGATGCATTGATATCATAAATAGTACCATCATGCATAATCCAGTATTGTCCATTCCAATTCGCTGTTTTAGCACGTTCAATTTGCGTCACTTGCCCATCCGTAAATTGTTGTACCGTAATATCAGATAACAATTTACTAGAACTATCATATTTACCTGCATACATTAAGGTATTAATCTTTTTGTCTGCCAAGGTTTTCAGCACAATATGCTCTTGTGTTTGTGGTGTAGCACGTTTCATAATTTCCTCGCGAATAATCGTTTGATACGCATGGTTCGCTGCTGGCACCACATATTCATTAAACGCAATAGAGCAAAGAGAAATTAAAAAAGCCATAATATACACTGGTGTAGCCAAACGCAAGAAGTTTTGACCACCTGCACGCATAACAATAATTTCACTACTACCACTTAATCGGCCAAATGTCATCAAAGAGCCCAATAAGACAGACATAGGGAAGGTCAATATTACGATATTCGGTAATGCCAGTAAAAATGCTCTTGTTACAGACCACAAACTAGCACCGTATTCTGTAATATATTGCGCAATCCGAAATAAGGTTCCCGTACCAATAAAAATACTAGTAAACGCAAAAATACCAAACAGGAATGGCCCTATGAAAGCTTTCAATATATATTTATCTAAAATTCTCATACCCACTCCTACATTCGGAAATCATCACCTAAGTAAAACTTACGGGCTACATCACTAGTAGCCACTTCATCAGCGGTGCCTTCTAATAAAATCGTACCACTATTTAAGATGTACGCTTTATCTACAATCCCCAAGGTTTCACGTACATTGTGATCTGTAATGAGCACCCCAATACCACGATCTTTCAAATGGCGTATAATGGATTGAATGTCTGCTACTGCAATAGGGTCAACCCCTGCAAAAGGTTCATCTAGCAATATAAATTTAGGTTTTAAAGCAATGGCTCTAGCAATTTCTACACGACGGCGCTCACCACCAGACAACTGAATGCCTAAGCGTTCTCGCACGTGGGTGATATGAAATTCTTCTAGCAAAGATTCCATTGTATCCTTCTGTTCTGCTTTAGAAAGATTGGTGGTTTCTAACATGGCTAAAATATTATCTTCTACTGTTAAATTACGGAAGATAGATGCCTCTTGTGGCAAATATCCTATACCATAAGCAGAGCGTTTATACATCGGCATGCGAGTCACATCTACATCACCAATATAAATGCTCCCTGAAGTCGGTTTTTCTACCCCTACAATCATATAAAAAGTAGTCGTCTTTCCAGCACCATTTGGACCTAACAATCCTACAATTTCGCCTTCTTCAACACGGACACTCACTTTATCCACTACATTTCTTGATTTATAGGTTTTTATTAAATCCTTTGTTTGTATAAACATAAATGCTCCTTACTTTGGAGTAATGATTAGTGTACTACGCCCACCGAGCGTTTCCGCACTATTATCACTAAGTTCAATTTTTAACTCTGGGGCTTCTAAAATATTACCATTTTGTACCGCTCTAGCATTCCCTTTTAAATAAGCAACCCCATCATTTTGATTTGGCGTTTGTGTGTATACAGCTTCATTTGCTGTAGCATTAACGTTACGACTGGTACTAGACAAGGTTACATTCCCATTAGCTGTCGCAGATATTTGATTGGTATACGCCGTAATATGTTCACCTGTCAATATATTATCTGACATCACCAATTGTCCATGTCCATTAATCTCGCCATAACCGGTTTCTGTATTATAATTCACTTGATTGCCGAACAATTGACGATCATCTTTTTGTAGATGTACATTTCCAGTGGCATCAAACTGATGATTGTGTAAGACATGTACTTCACTAGCTGCCATGGACATATTGTTACCAATCATACTCACGCCACCAGTTAAAAATCCTTCTTCATCTTTTGTATTGTACCAACCAGAGGCACCTGTCATGGTCTTATCATCTTTTGTAATCACCACACTGCCTTTGGCTTCTGCACGACCACTGATACCATCATATGTCAACTGATCGGCAGTAATCATTATCTTTCCATTACCAGCAGGATCTGTGTCCGTTGTCGCTGCCCATACGGGAATCATCATAACACCACCCATAAGAGCTGTCATGAGTAAACGTTGTAGTTTCATGAATTTCCTTCCTACTTGCGAATTAATTTAGCATGACCTTTTGCTGTCACTTGTTGCAAAATCATATCTCCTTCTAATGCATCTCCCTCTAATGTAGTATCTGCATCAGTATAAGTAAACTTAGAAGTGGACTTAAATAGCTGTTCCTTACTTGTATATTCTAGCCCTTCTGTATGAAGACTAGCTCCCTTATTAGAGGTAGCCTCGATACCACCAGATAAAGTAATTTGTCCATGGTCTTTAGATACCAAACCTTTAGGGGCTTTTACAGTCAGTATTGTTCCATCTTTATGAAAAGTACCTGTCACATTTTCTAAGGTTATAACCTTTGTAGTTTGATCAAGGCTAATCTTCTCAGCTTTTACAGACCATATGAGTTGTCCATTTTTTTCTTCTTTTAGTTCCGTACCATTAAAACTGATAGAATTACCCGATGGTCCCACCGATGTTATATCTGTACCACCATATAAGAAGTATCCTAAACCTAAAAGAATTAAAGCACCTATCACAATTGTGAGGAGAAGTTTTTTATTGTTCTTCATGCACTGCCTCCCTCACTTGTAGCTTATGTTCAATATCCGTAATTTCATGAATTTTAGTATTCCACCGATGTTGGAACCATAGCCATTCATCAGGATGCTCTCTAATAAAAGATTCTGTTATCCTAACAGTTTCTTCAGTGAGACGGAACACGTCTTTTTCAACATCACCAGTATCTTTATAATGGAGTGCTGGCAAAACATGAACAATGTGTCCATCCTTTTTACGAGATGCAAAGACTGGTACAACAGGCGCTTTGAATTTTTTTGCAAATGAAGCTGGTCCTGTAACCGCTGATGAATCTTGTCCTAAGAACATCACCGGCAATCCTGTATACCATCCATCTTGATCCGCCAAGAAGCCTAACAGTTTCTTTGCTTTCATCGCTTGTGCAGCGCCTCTCATTTCAGAACCACCACGAGCAAATACTTCTAATCCCACCATTTCTCGGTATTCGTTCATCAATCTTGTGAATTGAGCATTCGGTTGTTTTTTTACAATCGTTGTGGACGGATACCCATGAGCCGCTAAGGCTGCGCCCATCCATTCCCAATTGCCTACATGAGCCGTCAATATGACAACACCTTTATCTTCTGCCATGGCTGCATCTAGATGCTCTAGCCCACGCATTTCTATATGTTCTTTTATGAACTCAGGTGTCAAATTAGGCATATATAGTGTTTCCATAACAGAACGTCCCAAGTTTTTAAAGAGTCGTCCTAATATGGCATCTGCTTCTTTTTCATCTATGGAAAGGCCAATCATCAGATTGTGTAATCCTCGTTTGACCTGTTTTTTACCTACTAATCTATATAAAGGTCCTAGAGATGCTCCAATGGATAAGATTGTAGAATAGGGTAATGCACAAACTAATTTACTAATCGTCTTTAATGCTGTATATTGCCATTCTCCCGCCATGAAAGCCTCCTTTCTACTGACCTGCTTGGTAGGATTCTTCACGATATGTGCGTACCGCATCCTCCCAAAGTCCTTCTCGTTTTAAAATATACTCAACTGCTTCACGCACTGCTCCCTCACCACCCTTGGCTTGGCAGATATAGTGAGCTACTTCTTTTATCTCTGGTACACCATCTAGTGGTGTCATAGCTAACCCCACCTTAGACATGATGCCTAAGTCATTGAGATCATCACCCATATAGGCTATTTCATGAGCCTCCAACTCCAATGTATGTAAGAGTTCTTGTAATCCTGCACTCTTATTATGACTTCCCATTTGAATATGAGAAATGTTTAACTCTTTTGCTCGTCTCTCTACCATGAGAGATGTACGCCCAGTAATAATGGCTGTTTGCAATCCCATCCGGTGTGCTAAGGCTAATCCTAATCCATCTTTTGCATGGAACGCTTTGATTTCTTCTCCACTAGATGTATAAGTAATCTCACCTTTCGTAAGAACTCCATCTACATCTAAAACTAAACAACGTATTGCCATTACACAATGCCTCTTCGCAACAAATCTGTAATATGTACTAACCCAAGGCTTGTTCCATCATAACCAACAACTGGTAAAACGGTAATAGGACGAGGTTGATTTTTCTCCATCATGTGAAGAGCTTCTGCTGCCAATTTATCCTTTGTAATAGTACGAGGAGATTTTGTCATCATATCTTCTACAGACCACACTAGAAAATTGCATCCAGAATCTAAACCACGGCGAATATCGCCATCTGTTACAAGACCGATTAACTTACCTTCTTCATCTACTACATTCGCTGCTCCAAGGCCTTTATTAGTCATTACAAATAAAGCATCTTGTACAGTAGCCCCTTTATGAATAATGGGATTATCATCTCCACTATGCATAATATTTTCTACGGTTAGCAATAATTTACGACCTAAGGAACCACCTGGATGGAATACAGCAAAATTTTCTGGAGTAAATTTGTGTTGATCTAGTAAACACACTGCTAAGGCATCTCCCAATGCCAATGCCGCAGTAGTACTGCTTGTAGGTGCTAATCCTAAAGGGCATGCTTCTTTGTCTACGCATACCACCAAAACTACATCAGAATTTTTTCCCAATGTAGAACTTGGATTACCCACTACAGAAATTAATTTAGCTCCAATTCGACGTAAGGATGGTAATAAACTAATGACTTCACTAGTTTCCCCACTATTGGAGAAAGCCAGTACTACATCATTAGATGTAACCATACCTAAATCGCCATGTACCCCTTCACCAGGGTGTAAAAATAATGCAGGTGTACCGGTACTTGCCAATGTAGCCGAAATTTTTCGTGCAATATGTCCAGATTTTCCCATACCTGTACAGACCACGCGTCCTTTAGAGGCTAAGATTAACTCTACTGCTGTTTCAAAACGATGGTCTAATGTTTCAATTAAGTCTAACACTGCTTTTGATTCTTCTTGGAGCACCTGTGATGCCCGTTCAAGTATCTTCATAGTTCACCTGCATCCTTTACATCTGTACTATTTTTTTACGATTTTGTCGATAGCCACTAAATCAGTTAATAATTCTTCTAGAGAATCTAAATATAACATATTTGGTCCATCTGAAAGTGCTTCTTCTGGGTTATCATGAACTTCAAAGAACAATCCATCCACGCCGCTCGCTACCGCACCACGTGCTAAATTAGCCACGAACTCACGTTGACCAGATGATGCTGTGCCTGCCCCACCTGGTAATTGTACGGAATGTGTAGCATCAAAGATAACTGGATAGTCAAAGGAACGCATAATTGGGAAGGATCTCATATCCACCACCAAGTTGTTATAGCCGAAGCTAAAACCACGTTCTGTAAGCATCAAATTTTGATTGCCAGATTCTTCCATTTTCTTCAACACATTGCTCATATCTTTAGGTGCCATGAATTGGCCTTTTTTCACATTCACGCATTTTCCAGTCGCTGCTGCTCCATATACCAAGTCAGTTTGGCGACATAAGAAAGCCGGAATTTGAAGAATATCCAACACTTCTGCAGCTGGTTCAATTTGAGTAATATCGTGGATATCACTTACCACTGGTACTTGTAACTCTTCTTTGATGGCTTTCAAAATTTCTAAACCTTCTACGAGGCCGGGACCACGGAAGGAAGAATAGCTCGATCGATTGGCTTTATCAAAAGAAGCTTTGAACACATATGGAATACCAACTTTTTCACAAATCGCTTTGGCACGGCGACCAATCTCTAATGTGCGTTCATAGCCCTCTATTACGCAAGGACCTGCTAATAAAAATAAGCCTTTGCCTCCACCAAGTGTGAGGTTGCCTACTTGTACTGTTTTCATACTATCTCCTCTCTAAACGAAATCGTTTATGCTTCTAATTGGTGAAATATTTCATTCACTCGTTCTAAATCTTCTGGGGTATCTACTCCCACAAAACGTTGATCTGTAGGAATCACCCGAATGGTATATCCATTTTCTAGAGCTCGTAACTGTTCTAAGGATTCAGTTAATTCTGCTGGTGTTGGTTCCATCTTAGCATACGTTAATAGGAACTGATGATTATATCCATACATACCTACATGCTTGAGTGGTGGCACCACAAATGCATGTCTAGGATAAGGAATTAATGAGCGAGAAAAATACATAGCATTCCCTAGTCGATTCACGATGACTTTCACCGCACTAGGCTCATTGTATTCTTCTTCTAACAAAGGACAGCCTACGGTTCCCATTTGTAGGGTTGGGTCTTCTTTAAATTGACGTGCCAATGCATCGATAAGGGATGCATCAATGAGTGGCTCATCGCCTTGCACATTGATAATCACATCAATATCTGTTCTTACAGATGCCACTTCCGCTAAGCGGTCAGTGCCCGTCAAATGGTCAGTTCTTGTCATCATCACCTGTCCACCAAATTGGGTAACAGCATCATGCACTCGTTCATCATCAGTAGCCACGATGACCTCATGGATTTCCGTAGCTTTCGACACTTGCTCATAGACCCGTTGAATCATTGGTTTGTTACCAATCATCGCTAAGGGTTTACCCGGTAATCGTGTAGATCCATAGCGCGCTGGAATAATACAAGCTATACGCATATTATTTCCCCTTTGCTATTTGCAACACATAGGATTTAAAATCGTCTTCACCTTTGGTAAATTCGATACCAATCACTAATACATAGACAGGAATCTTCAAATCTTTAATCGCACGTACTTGAGATAATTTCACTGCATCTTTTTCCGTTGTAATAATACCTTGAATCCCTGTTTTAAAACAATGTTGCCACAGTTTCACAACATCTTCTTCACTATAATCATGATGGTCACCAAAACTCATCATATCCTGTACAGTGAACCCGTAACCTTTCAAATTAGAAATGAAAGAGCTCGGTTGTCCGATACCACTAATCGCTAATAAAGGAGTCCCATCATAGTCACTAATATCATGAATCGGTCCATTATGACTCCATTCTTCCAAGGTTTGAAAACCTATCGTTTGATGAATGGTTTCTGCTACAGGAACGAGAGGTACTAAAGAATGAATCTCTTCACGGAGTGCTTCCAGTTGTTCAGTATCTACTTGATTCGTTTTCGTTAACACAATATAAGTAGCTCGCTTCAAATTTGTCAAAGGTTCTCGTAGCAACCCTCTTGGCAACACCGCACCATAGCCAAATGGATGGCTGGCATCAATCAACACAATATCTGCATCACGGCCCAAGGCACGATGTTGAAAGCCATCATCTAAAACAAGTACATCAGATTGCATATCGTCTACAGCAATCTTAGCTGACTCCACTCGTTTAGAGCCAATAATGACATTTGCATTCGGTAATGTTTTAGCTAATAACCACGCTTCATCACCACTGATAAAAGAAGACACATCTACTGACCCTTGTCTAGATACGACGATGGATTTTTTATTATTGTCCGCTTTGTATCCACGACTTAAAACGCTCACTGTATGTTGGTCTGTATCCAATACCTCACACACGTATCGCACCATCGGTGTTTTACCTGTACCACCAACTGTAATATTGCCTATACTAATGACTGGCACTGGCATATGTAACACTCTATGTGGATGGTTATACCGTTCATTGCGATATTCCACGACTCTTTCATAGACCTTACTAGCCTTTTCTAAACCACCACGAAGAGCATCTCCCAAAGAGCCTTGCATCTGTCCGCTGATGATATGTTTAAAGAGTTGTTCTCCTTTCATGAGTAAACCTCCTCCGTATCCTTCTAGTATAGCCTAGGACATTAAAACTAAGATGAACCGATTAAGGAACAATATGAAAGCGTTCAAAGAGGCGTCGTAACTCTTCTGTGTTGCGCTGTGTAGCACCACGATTTTCGCTAACCACTTCCAAACAATGACGACTCATTTCTTCTCGCATAACTTCATTCGCACACAAAGTTTGCAATATTTCTAATAACTCTCTTTCATCATGTACCATCGTACAAGCCCCACGGGAACTCAATAAACTATAAATTTCTTTAAAGTTAAACATATGCGGTCCCACAATAATTGGCTTGCCATGAGCAGCTGGTTCCAAAATATTATGTCCTCCCGTTTTGACCAAGGAGCCTCCAACGAAGATAATATCCCCTAAACTATACAGACGACCTAACTCACCAATAGTATCTAAAATCACCACTGGAATTTCTTCATGTACAGGTTCTGTCATCGTGCTTCGGCAAATCGCTTTCAGCCCATATTTTTGAGATAATGCTTTTACATCATTACCACGCATAATTTCGCGAGGTGCTATGAGCAATCTCGCATTAGGATAGGATCGCAAAATTTCTTTGAAAGCCTGAAATAGTTTATCTTCTTCCCCTTTATGAGTACTACCTGCCACAATGATGGGATGATTATGTCCAAAGCCAAACTCATGTTGTAATTGTTCTTTTTCTTCATCTGTAACCGTTGCGTAGGTTTGATCATACTTGGTATTTCCTGTGACAGTCACTTCTTTCACATTCGCACCTAGTACAGAAATGTATTCCGCATCTAATTTTGATTGCATGCAAAAGCGATCAATAGAGCCTAACATATCGTGCATGAACGATTTAATATGCATATATCGTGACATAGAGCGATCACTAATACGACCATTCACCATCATAACTGGAATTTCTTCATCTTTTGCAATACGAAGGAAATTAGGCCAAATTTCTGTTTCTACCAGTAAAATAGCGATAGGTTTTATAATATTCAAGATTCTTCGTGTCAAGAAAGGTAAGTCCAGAGGAAAGAAAATAATTCCTTCTGCTTCTGGTATGATACGTCGTGCCATAGCATGACCCGTAGCAGTAACTACGGATACAACTACTACTGCATCAGGAAAGCTCTTTTTAATATCTTTCACCAAAGGACTTGTCGCTACAATTTCTCCCACAGATGCTGCATGTAACCATATAGCACGCTTGCCCTCTATTTTTTTCATCAATGTGCTCGGCATGAATCCCGCACTTTGTTTTATACGCTCGTAGAATCCCTCTTCAAAGGCCAAACGGTAGAGAATCACCGGTATCAAGCCAATCCAATAGATAATGAGAAGTATATTATATATCCAGTACATAGTTTATCCTTTTCCGGTAAATTGAACAGAATATAAATGACTGTACAAGCCATTCAACGCTAATAATTCATCATGTGTGCCTTCTTCTACAACACAACCTTGTTGTAAGACCACAATATGATCGGCATGTTTAATCGTACTCAATCTATGAGCAATCACTAAAGCCGTTCTATTTTTCATTAATCGTTCTAATGCTTCTTGTACAATTTTTTCACTTTCAGTATCTAAGGCTGATGTAGCCTCATCAAGGATTAAAATACTAGGATTCTTCAAGATGGCACGAGCAATGGCAATGCGTTGACGTTGACCGCCAGACAAGGAATTACCACGTTCTCCTACTACTGTATCAAATCCATTTGGTAATTTTTCGATAAATTCATAAGCATTCGCCGCTTTAGCTGCAGCAATGATTTCTTCGTCTGTTGCATCTAGACGACCATACAAGATATTTTCACGTACAGTCGCATTGAATAACATCGTATCCTGCGGTACTAAACCAATATTTTCTCGTAAGGACGTAAATGTTACATCTCGCACATCTACACCATCAATACGAATAGCTCCGCTAGTCACATCATAAAAACGTGGTAACAAATTGGCTATCGTTGATTTACCAGCTCCAGAAGGGCCTACAATCGCTACGGTTTTCCCTTGTTTTACCATTAAATTGACACCTTTCAATGCCAAATTATCCTCATCATAGGCAAATTGTACATTGTCGAATTCTACAGTTCCTTGTACATCCGTTAATGCTTTTGCCGTTGGGGATTCTTTCACGTGCGGTTCTGTTTCTAGAATATCAATGACACGATCTCCTGCTGCCATGGCTTTTTGCAAGTTACCATAGACTTGCGTTAAGCGTTTCACAGGATTTGATAGGTTGATGGCATAAATTAAGAATGCAATTAAAGATCCAGCTGTAATATAGCCTTGTACTACAGAATATCCCCCATACCATAAAATAATTACTACCGCTATGGCCGCTGCAAATTCCACCATAGGTCCCATGACAGCTGTTAATTTTGTAGCTTTCATAGCAGCGTCAAAGTTATTTTGATTCTCTTGTTCAAAGCGGTTAAGTTCATACTTCTCACGTGCAAAAGAACGAATCACACGTACACCGGAGATAACTTCTTGTAAAAAGGCCGTAATATCAGCCGTTCTTCCTTGTACCTCATGACCTGCAGAGCGCAATTTTTTACCAAAAATATTGGTCAATCCTAATACAACAGGCACAATAATCAATGTTAGAAAGGATAGTTTCCAGTCCAAATAAAACATGAATACTAAAGACCCTACTAAGGTAACCCCTTCTGTCATAAAAGAAATCAGATTATCTACAATCGCTTGTTGTAAAGCACCTACATCACTCGTTACATTACTCATGATGACCCCTGTTTTACGGCGGTCAAAATAAGCTTGATCTAGTAGTTGCAAGTGTTTAAACAAGGTTTCACGTATATCGATAACCACTCGTTGCCCTACATAGGCCATCGTATAGTTCTGCCCATACGTAGCAAATCCGCGTAGCAAGAAAATGATTAAGATAGCAATAACAATTAATGTTAACAGTCCTAAATCTTTATCTTGCAGTACACCATCCACTACATTTCGGATTAACCATGGTACTATTAAATATCCCATGGCTGCTGCAATCATGCAAAATACACCTAAGATGAGTCGCATCCTATATGGCAGTACAAACGCCAATAGTTGTTTATAACGATTCATTTATGCCTCCTTCATTGCTACTGATGCAATGACATCAGCGACACGTTGCACCGCCCCCGGTGCCCCTAATTCTACTTTCACTTGCGCTAAATCAGCTTTCATCTGCGTATATACTGCCTCATGGTCTAAGATATTAGCTAGTTCTCGTTCTACATTTTCTGGCGTCACTTCCCCTTGTAATAACTCAGGAATAATGCGCCGTTTCGCCATAATATTAGGCAATCCAATATGGTCAATATTCACCAATAGTTTACCAATTACATAAGTAAGAGACGCCACTTTATAAATTAACACCGTAGGCACATTCATTAATGCTGTTTCCAAGGTCGCTGTTCCAGATGCAGCAATGCAAGCAGTGCAAATCTGCATCAAATCATAGTTATAACCTTCTGTAACAGTAACTGGCACAGAATAAGCTTGTAATATTCTATCAATATCTTCTCTTGGTATAGTATGTGCTCGTGGCAAGAAAAATTTCAAATCTTTGTGATTCTCATATAACCGTTCAGCTGCTGTTAACATGGTAGGTAATAACCCTTCTACTTCTTGTTTGCGACTGCCTGGCATCAAGAGAATATTGCGACTTGTTGTATCTGCACCAAAATGAGCAAGAGCTGATTCATAGGACATAGTAGGATGCACAATATCTACTAAAGGATTTCCTACAAATTCCACATCTACGCCAAATTCACGATATGCCTCCGCTTCAAAAGGAAAAATAGAGGCTACTTTTGTTACTGTTTTGGCGATATCCTTACCTCGGCCTTTATTCCAAGCCCAAATGGTTGGCGCAATGTAGTACACCACAGGGATATGTAATTCTTTTGCCACCTTAGCTAGCTTCATGTTAAAACCTGGATAGTCAATACACACCAACACATCTGGCTTTTCTCGTAGCATAGCTTCTTTTAAGAAACTGCGAAGTTTAAAAAAGGTAGGTAAATGTTTTAGTATTTCAACGATGCCGATAAACCCTAGTTGCTGAATATCATAAATAATATCCACACCAGCTTGTTTCATCAAATCTCCGCCCATACCAAATAGCTGTGCTTCCGGATATTTCTCCAATAAAGCCTTCGCCACACTGGCGCCGTGCGTATCTCCTGATGCTTCACCAGCAGAAAACATAATCTTCATGTTTACTCCTCATCCGGCCCTTCTACGGCACAGATTACGATCCCTAATTCATTTGCTTTTTGCAGCACTGCTTCTTGTTCCACAAAAATCGTCCGTTTTGCTTCCATAGCTAACACTTTACAGTTACTACTAATCATAGATTCTAAGGTCTTCATACCTACCGCTGGAACATCAAAGCGTACATCTTGATTAGGTTTTGCAGTTTTTACCACCACAGCCCCTTCACAAGCCAATGTGCCTCCACGTACGATACAAGCATCTGTTCCTTCAATGGCTTCTATGGCCATCGCCGCTTGTTCTTTCACTACTACGGTTTGACCAATATCAAGTGCACCCATTTGTTTCGCTAAGGCAAAGCCAAATTCAATATCTAGTTGCTCTATCTCTGTTGGTTTTCGAGTTGTCATCACACCCACAGGAGGCATAAGAGAGCGCATATATTTTGTTTGATCTGCTACAGATAGACCTTCTTTTTCTAGTTCATCCACGATGGCCAACATGATGGTATCATCTTTACGATTCCGCAAACGATTCAATAATTTGATGGTACGCATATCTGGAATGGTTGTTATCTTTTTATAGAGATGTTCCTTTGTCACCTTACCTAACATCGTCACATCTGTTACACCCTCTTTGAGGAATGTTTTAATCACTGTATCTGATTTAAAGACGCTGATTTGGTAGTATGCATCGGCCTCTGCTTGCAATTCAGGAGCACCATCAGTCACAACAGATATGGCCACAACTTCATAGCCTTCATGTTGAGCTGCTCGCATAAATTCAACTGGCAGATTTCCAATCCCTGCAATCAATCCTACTTTCGCCATAACGCCTCCCACTAACTTTTAATTATAAAAATCCTAATCTATATTATATCACATAAAGGGGACAAATGGCATGAAAGTTCACAACAAAAAATACATGGCAAAAGCATATGTCATATACCTTCACCATGTATTTTAATTTCTTATTAATCTCTGCGTACACGCATAATACCACGATCGGCATTGCGCAAGAAACGTAGCATATGTTCAATCTCAACAGAGGATGTTAAGTTCAATTCCATTTCTTCAATGGCTTTAGATAAACTATAACCACTGCGATAAATAATACGGAATGCTTTCTTCAATTCACGACGTACTTCTTCAGATACACCCGCACGCGCAAGACCCACCGAGTTTAGTCCAATTACATGTGCTGGCTGTCCATCCGCAATCACATAAGGAGGGATATCTTGTACAACTTTCGCCATACCACCCACCATAGCATTACGTCCAATTTTTACAAATTGATGGACCCCGGCGATGCCACCGATGACAACCCGATCTTCTACGATTACATGACCTGCAAGGCCTGCACAGTTACTCATAATTACATTATTGCCAACGATACAGTTATGCGCTACGTGAGTACACGCTTGGAACAAGCAATTGTTACCAATTCGCGTTTCTTCACCTTCGCCAGTAGCGCGACTAATCGTTACAAATTCACGAATTACTGTATTATCGCCAATGATGCAATAACTTTTTTCACCTTTAAATTTTAAGTCTTGTGGTTCTAAACCGATAGCACAACCTGGGAAAAATTCATTATTTTTACCAATCGTTGTCCAGCCACCAATGACTACATTAGCGCCGATTTTTGTCCCATCTCCGATTTCAACATGTTCTCCAATGACTGCACCAGGACCAATAATAACATTTTTACCAATCTTTGCATCTGGATGTATGACTGCAGTACTATGAATTTCAGATGTTGCATTTTCCATGCCAACTACGATCATCTGTGTCACTCCTTACATTTTGAAAGTTATTCTGGTTTCACTAAGGCGAACATGTACTCACCACTTGCCACTAATTTATCGCCTACATACGCACGGCCTTCTACTTTACCCATGCGGCCTTTGATTTTTACCACATCAGCCTCGATACGTACTTGATCACCAGGTTTTACAGGATGACGGAAACGCACTTTATCAATCCCAGTAAACATTGGTGTTAAGCCACGATTTTCTTCAGGATACAAGAGTGCAATACCACCAACTTGTGCAATGGCTTCTGTAATCAATACGCCAGGCATCACAGGGTTACCTGGAAAGTGACCCATGAAATGTGGTTCATTGAATGTACAATTTTTAAGACCTACCGCACGTTTCATTGGTTCCATTTCAATAATACGATCTACCAATAAAAATGGATAACGGTGTGGTAGAATTTCCATAATTTCTTCAATTGTAAGAATCATGTTATGCCTCCTCTTGCATTTCTTTCAAAATTTCTCGACTTAATCGCGAGTTTAAGTTATGACTCGATTTAACAGCAATAATATGGCCTTTCAAATGGCCTACTAAGAATAAATCGCCTAATATATCTAAAATTTTATGACGTACTAATTCATCAGGGAAATTGAGTTCTGATAAGCAGGTTGTATCATCATAGACAATCACATTTTTTGTAGATCCACCTTTTGCTAGTCCCATCGCTTGTAATTGTTCTATTTCATTTGTAAAGCCAATCGTTCTAGCTGGTGCAATTTCCGTAGCAAATACATCAGGATTAATTTCATAATCTGCATATTGCGTACCTAGCATAGGGTGGCTATTAATACTTGTGAAAGTCACCCGGAATCCATCATACGGACGGATAATAATAAATTTATCTTTTTCATAGATGCCATGGGATTTTTGCACAGTATAGATACGACGTTCTACATCTTGTTCTACAATGCCAGCCTCTTTGATGAGTTGTACAAATGTAGCTGAGCCACCATCTGCTATGGGAGGTTCTGGTGAGTTCAACTCAATGATACAGTTATCAATAGCCATACCATAGAAGGCAGCCAAAATATGTTCTACTGTAAATACTTTTGCCTCTCCATCTTCTAAGGTAGTAGCACGCATCGTATTGGTTACATTACGGATATCTGCTTTTACAGAAGGAGTACCTGGCAAATCTGTACGTATAAAAGTAATTCCTGTATTAGGTCCACTAGGAAGGATACGCATTTTCACAGGTAAGCCACTGTGCAATCCATCCCCTTCATAACTAATGGCTTTACAAATTGTTTGTTGTTTCATAAGGACCTCCTTTCTAGAGCTTTTTGTTCATTACATCTGGTGGTACTTCTATAGTATCACCGTAAAAGCGACGTGTCCATTTCCAACGGTTGTGGAGCCAGAACCAATCTTCTGGATATCGTCTTATATAATCTTCTAACCATTCATTAAGCATCGTTAATGTAACAGCAATATCACGCTTACGATCTTCCGTCTTCTCCGCATATACTGGAGGATGCACTGTGATTTCATGCTTTTCCGTATATTCGTTGAAACGAATCGTAATCGGAATAATGGGTACATCTTGCATACGGGCCATCGCAGCAGGCCCCACAGGGGTCAAAGTTTCGTAGCCGAAAAATGGCACTAACTGCCCCTTATCTCCTGGGTCTTGATCCATAATAAGACCAATAAAAGAACCTTTTTGTAATTCTTTCACCATTTCACGTACACCTGTTTTATAAGTTACATGTTGGTGCATCAGCTCGCGGTATTCGTTAATAAATTTATCCGCATCGCCTTGTTGTTGCATGGCCACTGAAATCAAAGGATAGCCTTCTGATGCCAAAATGCCTCCTAGTAATTCCCAGTTTCCACTATGGAGAGCTATAACAACAGCACCTTTTCCATCTTCTCTAGCAGTTTCTAGATATTCACGCCCTTCCATAGTGAACATCTCTTTGTATTTCCCATCTTTAATTTCTGGATATCTCAAGACATCAACAATCATGCGTCCAAAACGAGTCACACTAGCTTTAGCAATGCGTTTCGCCTCTTCTAGATCATCCGTAATGCGACAAAAGATAATTTGACCGATGGCCAATCGTTTCCGCTTCGCCGGTGTAAACAACCATCCCAACTGCCCCAATATACATCCAATACCGTATTGCATGCGATACGGCAAGGCACAGATGATAGCACTTAATATTTTCATACAGGTATATAACATACTTACACCTATTTTTCTTCTAATTTAGCTTTCAATTGAGCTAATTCTTTTTCCAATGCTTTCACTTGTTTTACCACATCTGGCAGACGACTCTCATAAGCCGCCAATTTCAACCATTCTTTGTGTGGTCGCATTGGGAATCCAGCATATAATCCATTAGATGGTACATTACCAGTAATGCCAGTTTTACCGGCAAAGGTAACATTGTCACCAATTGTAATATGCCCCGTACAACCAGTTTGCCCCGCAAAGATTACGTGATTACCACATTTTGTACTACCAGCGATGCCAACTTGGGCAATCAAGAAGCAATCTTCACCGATTTCCACATTATGACCTAAGTGAACCAAATTATCAATTTTAGTCCCACGGCGTACTAAAGTCGAACCCATTGTTGCATTATCAATACAAGAACAAGAGCCTACTTCCACATCATCTTCTAGGATTACATTACCTACTTGTGGAATATGTGTATGCTTACCATTTTCTGTGGCAAAACCAAAACCTTCTCCACCTACAACAGCATTAGCCCGCAAAACAACTCGTTTTCCTAATATACAATTTTCATGTACAACAGAACTTGCATATATCGTCGTACCTTCTCCAATACGTACATTATGTCCAATATACACGTAGGCATGTAAAGTTACATTATTACCAATGATAGCGTTATCATAAACTACACAATAGGGTCCAATCCTTACATTTTCACCGATTGTAACATTCTTGCCAATAATAGCCGTTTCATGAATCCCCTCTGGAAATACCACAGGAGGATGGAATACTTCTAACAGTTTAGCAAAGGCAGCTTTTGCGTTGGACACTACGATTTGAGGAATCGTGCAATCTTCAATTTTTGCATCCACCAACAATGCCCCTGCTTTACTATCTTTTGCAAACTCTCTATAATCGCCGATAGCAAAGCTGATAGCATGTTCTGCCCCTTGATCTAAACTACGGGCTTCTTCAATACTAATAGAACCATCACCATATACGGTACCCCCAACCAATTTGGCTAGATCTTCTAATGAAAACTTCACTCTGAAGCCTCCTTACTTATCACTATCGTATTATTTATTAGTTTCTGCAGAAGTAGTGCCTTCGTTCATTTTTTTAAGCACATCCTCTGTAATATCAATACCACCACTTACAATCGCTTGATCATTAGCTACTACAGTCAATTCTTTTTCTTTAGCTACTGCTTGGATATTAGATTCCACATAAGCTTTAAACTCTTTACCTTTTGCTTGACCGAAAATTTGTAACTCTTGTTGAGCATTCATTTGTGTTTGATGGAATTGGTCTTCTGTTTGTGTGCCTTGTACTTGAGCTAAGCGATCTGTCACTTCTTTTTGTTTAGCTTCCATTTCTTTATTAATATCTTTTGCTTTTTGGCTCTCTTGTATTAATTTTTCAGTATTTACCACACCTACTTTATCAGTTGTACCACATCCAGCAACCAATCCTAATGCACATACCATCATAGCTCCTGTAGCCATACGTTTCCACATTGATTTCATTACTTTACTTTACTCCTTTATTGTCCATACGATTGAATGATCTCATCCGTTAAATCCATGCCAGTCCGATCCGTAATATGATCCACTAGTACCAAATCAAGTTGCTTAGCTCGCGCCAAGACACCTGCACGAACTCGAATATCCTCTAGAATAGCATCATGTAGGGCCTGTACTTCGTCCCGTTTTTGTGCCAACCGTTGTTCCCACTCCGCATCCCACAATGTGGTACCATCGTGACGAACCTTCGCTAGCACCTCTTGCTGAGAATCCATTAGTCCTTTCATGGAACGTTCTTTCTGTGCACCCATAGCTTTTGCCTGCTCCGTAGCATAGACACTTAACTTTTCTTGTGCTTCTACACGAGCTGGTGCCATGGCTTCTGCCACTTTAGATTCAATATCTTTCCATCGCTCCAAACCACTCAAACCTTGACTCCGCTGTGCCAATAGTTCTGATAAACGCTGTTCTTTTTTACGCTTTTGAGTTTCCCAACGTTGATGTTGCACATCATCAATCGGTTTCATATTCATTTCAGTTGTTAACCATAATTGTAAATTCACAATTTCTATATCTGCTTCATTAGGTTCTACTTTGTAGTTTTTGCGATACTGTTCAATCAATGTCCGTTGTTTACCAGCTAACTCTTGATTTAGCTCAGATTCACGCAAGGCAATTTTTGTTTGTAGCTCACGATTCAAACTTTCTGTTAAATTTGACTCTAACTCTTTCAGATGCTCTTCAGATTTGTCCACTTCAGTACTTAACTTAGATTTGAGAAGTTCATCCTCTCTATCCCGTTGCGCCTCTAGTCGTAACAATTCTTTTTTTTGTTCATCATAATTGTGAAAGTTTGGATGTTTTTCCACCACATCTTGCAGGCGTACAACCCCAATCCGTGGTTCTTGTATTGACTTCGATTGCTGGTGTCCATAATATCCACCGATACCAGCAGCACATACAAGTATACCTATAAAAGCAAAGATAGGTCCTTTTTTCATTTGAATTTTACCTTATTTAGTTTCCGTTAATTTTTTGCTCACTTGTTCTGTAATATCAGTACCACCAAACAATACAGATTCACGGCTCAATACAACGCTAAGGCCTTTTGCATCTGCTACGGCTTTAGATGCTTCATCTACACGCTTTTTCAGATTGTCTTGAATTGTTTGTTGTTTTTCCTGCATTTTTTGACGAAGTTCATCAGACAGTTTTGCCTTCCCTGCTTCATCTAAATTAGCAGATTTTTCATTAAATTCTTTTTGCAATTCTTCGTTGTATGTCGCATATTCTTGCTGTGCATCTTGCACTAAGTTTGGATTGCTTTCCACTATTCTTTGCATATCGATAACCCCGATATTGCTCACAGCATTAGAGCCACCATACCCTGCCATCTGTGTATAGGCTAATGCCCCCACACTGATGACAAAAAGAATGCCTACAATGATGGACACTGTTTTTACATTCTTTTTATTGTTCAATAATCGCATCATAGTGTATCTACCTTCTTTCTTTATATTCGTCCTATAAGGCGCAACCATCGATCATGGTCGCCCCATACATATTCTAATCGTAAATATTCATGTACATCATAGGAAAGAGCAAATTCATTTGTTTTTGCCGTAATATCTCTTTCATATCTTGCATTCCAACGGTTTCCAATAGTTTGTTGTACAATCCCATACTGATGGTGGCTCGGCAACCCATATAGATATCCTATTTTTGTATCTTTCGTAAATTGGTACCCATAAGATGGCTTGAAGGACCACTCCAAACGGTTCGGCAAAAACTCCGTTTCCACATACCAGTCATGAGGTCCATCATGAATCCCCGTATACAACCGTAATCCTACAGAATCCTCACCACGCCCCATATCTAAATAGCCTTCTCCCTGAAGGATATACTTAGAGGAGGTTACATAAATTTTCAATGTTGTCTCTGTCCCCACTTCCAATGTAGGAATCATTGTAACGTCAAACTGAGTAGTACCACGGCTTTTGTTAAGTTCGACTTGTATTTCTTTTTCTATCATCCTTTGATGACGTCTTACAAAAGAGACTGGTAGGCCCTCCAATTGACGTAGTTTTTTTTCGTAGTATTGACGCATAGTATAAAAGAATACACTCGGTAATGTACCAGATTGAATCGCTACTGCTGTACGACTTACGCTACTACCGTTAGGAACCAAGTAAAGCGTCACTTTCACGGTATCCCCTCCTACCACATCAATTTGTGGAGTAAATTCAGGAAGGGCACCTTCTAAGTCATTACGTACCGATTTTTGCACCAGCGGAGTAATCCAATCTAGCGAATCCAGCGAAGCTCCTAAAAGCATTTGCTCTAATCGTGGTTTTACATTCCCTAAATCTTCATCTATCAACGATTGTCCATAGGAAGATATATTACCATAATTCACCGTAGTTTCCAAAGATTGTACTACATTCCCATAGGGCTCTAAGGTGAGATGAATATGTAAAGCTTCACCCACATCCATAGAAATGGTTTTCACCGTATATCCATAGAGGATTCGATCTACAACATCCATAGTTGCATTTTCATAGGCCTGAAGAGACTCTCGGATTTGATAATCCTCTTTTCCTTGGTACATATAGGTAGCTGCGCCTTGAATGCTGGCCACCATACGCGATTCCAAGGCTTTGGGAATTGCCCCTGTTGTAGTGTGCAGGTCCACATGCACCGCTTGAATAGTGGCACCATAGGTGGAGGGAATCCCTAACACGGTCATTAGCAGAGCCCCTCGTAACCATTTTTGCATCCTCATGAATTAGAATTGTCCACCAAAGCTGAAATGGAATTTCTTTTGTTTTTTACTAATACCATAGTCGATACGTACTGGACCAATTGGTGTTGTCACACGCACGCCGGCACCGACGGAAGCATTGAATGTTTTAGAATGAGAGAACCAAGGTACATTTGGTGCATCCCAAGCATCCCCTAAATCTGTGAATAAGGCACCGCTTACCTTGTTCCAAATTGGGAAACGATATTCCACTGTAAAGTTGTACATTTTTTTACCACGATATTGATCATCCTCATAAGCACGAAGAGAATCAGAACCACCAATTGTATATAATTGGCTATATGGCAAAGCTCCTACTGCCCAACCTAAACGAGCACGGAATGCCAATACTTGTTTATTACCTACTTTTTTATATGTTCTAGCTTCACCCGTAAATTTGTAGAAGTTGAAATCACCGCCTAAGCCATGACCACCCCATTGTAATGTACTAGATAAGCGTTTACCACGACTTGGTTCGTATACATTATCACGGGAGTCGAATACTTTTTGCCAACTCACACTGTTTGTTGTGCCGAAGTTGTGTTTTAAGTATCCCGATGAAAGGAATGGATAACCATAGTTATTCCATCGATGTCCTGATCCAGGACCTCCTTTTACATCCGTATCATAACGGAAACCACTGGAATCCTTGTTATCCCAAATATAGGTATCTTTGCGATGTTCTAATGTCAAATAATCACGAGTAAACTCAGCAGTTTGACGACCTAAAGACACATTGAAACCATTGGATTTTCTATCATAGGTAGCCACAGATTGTCCTTTTTCGTTGTAATCTGTGTATTCGTTCAATTGATTGAAGTATGTTACACCAAGGGATGTCCCTTTATTATCAATCCACGGACGCAAGTAAGATACAGAATAGTTTTTATACCCGGCTTTACCGCCGAATTCCCAGTGAACTTTAATTTTGTCACCAGTACCACGCAAGTTATCTTCCCCTACTTCTACGATGCCCACAAATCCATCAGAACCAGAATACCCAGCCCCTAATGTAATAGTACCTGTTTTATGTTCTAACACGTCCACTTCAATATTTACCATTTCTTCCGTAGAGCCTTGTGTTAACCGTACGTTCACATCGTCAAAGAAACCTAAGTTATATACTTTTTCTACAGAACGACGCACTAAGAATTTGTTAAATGGTTGTCCTACTTTTTGATTAAATTCACGTGTAATCACACGGTCTTTCGTTTTCTTGTTACCATGTGGTGTAATCCGTTCTACCATGCCTTCTACTAAAGATACATGTAATACACCATTATCATCTACCGCCATGTCTTTTACATGCGCCAAAATGTAGCCATCACGTTGGTATGCAGCATTGATACCTTGCACTTTTTCTCCTACAGAGATCGTATTTAATACACTATTTAGTGGAACTCCTAAATAATTTACCAATACATCCGTTTTATATACTGTGTTACCTTCCACAGATACACCCTTGATGACTGGGTTTAACGTCACATGGTACGCTACTTTCACACCTTCCGGCACCTCTGTGAATACTGGGGTAATCTCCGAAAGAACCCCAGAACCGCCCAAGTTAGCAATCTCTTTAGAAATACCTTCTACTGTAACAGTATCCCCAATTTTACCATGCAATAAGGATAAGAATGCTGACTGATTGGCTACATCAATACCTTCAATAGAGATATTTGTAATCGTTTTACCTACATATTTTTGTAATTCTGTTTCTTTTAAAGCTGTGAAATAACGAGCTTGTACTTGGGGAATTGCTGTTTCCACACCAGCTGCTTGTGCTTCTTCTAATTTATCACCACCAGCTTTTGTGATGATTTTAACTTCTTTATCATTCGTAGCCAAAGAAGAATTGTCCACACGTTTACGTTGTTCTTCAATCGCATCACGTTGTGCGGCTTCCGATAAACCTTCACGGGCTGCTGCGATGGCAGCTTCTGTTGTCGCATCACCAGAGGCTACTGTTTCTTGGCGTGTAGTATTTTGCTTTCCTAAGTCCGCCATGGACAATTTAGCAATTGTTTTGCCGCTTTCAGATGTCGTAGCATTATCAGCAAATACTGGAGTAGCGCTGATTGCCGCTAGGACAGCAAAGGTTAAAAATTTCTTATAAGATAGGTTTCCCTTCATATATGTTCCTCCTTAGAATATAAAAGGTGCTAATCTCGCAAAATACGTCCACCAGCTTGCACTGCATGTAACATGTCTTTTGAACTAATAGAGTGTTCTTGTGTTGCTTGCGTAGTTTGTCTCGTGGTCACTACATGTTCTTGTGTTTCCACGGTTTCTACTACCTTTATTTCTGATTGTTCTACAGGTGGGGATTCTTTCACAATCATTGGAGTACTAATCTTATCTGCTTGTACTTCCACCTGTGTATTAATGACAGGAGTGTTCGCAGTATTCCCCGTTTCATGTTGTGAAAGCCACCAATGCGCTATCCCTACAATTCCTACTAATACAAGGGCTACGACAGATCGTTGTGCATAAGACACAATAGAAGGTTTTCCTTCATTCATCTGCTTCATTTCCGCTTGCGCCAAAAACAGATGAAAGTTTCCCTTCACACTTCTTTTTGTCGCATAGGATTTAGCCGCTGCATCTAGCCAAGCATGAACCATGCGAATGCGTTTTTCCATAGGTGTTGTGACAGGTTCCATATGCCCCTCCTTTCATAACTATATAATCGTAGTTAGAAAGAAAAAAGTGAACCATTTTTTACTATCTTTACCATTATACCAATGAACGGCCATTTTGCCTATTTTTTTCTACTAATTTTCTATATATTACTCTATTTTTTTAAGATTTAAATGAAGAATCTCTTTCAATACCATACCACTTCACTATTGTTCGCCAGATATCTCAATCTATGCTATACTTATTCATAGCATGCAAGGAGGTTCCTTATGGATATACTTATTAATGTGGGGATTTCATTCCTGGTGGGCTTTGTCTCCCTATTTCTTATACTCAAAATTGAACCACACAGCCACAGTGTGCTAACAACATCTGGGCGTATCAATCGATTTCAATTTATCATAAGCATATTATTTTTATCTGCCACTATGCATATCTTTAATATGTTCATCCAACAACTGTTAACTGTAGTAGTTATTTTGCCAGCCTATTTCGCCATTAAAGCCTTGGCTTATGCTGGTTATATTATATTATTGCCTTTCTACTATACACTATATATCCGTCGTCTCAATGACATCGGGTTACCCGGTCGCTTTATCGGCATCTTATTGGGCATATATATTGTATGTACAAACCTGTATATTCCATTAAAGAATATATACATCTTACATCTTATTATCATCTATATCCTCCATGGATTCCTAGCTTGTTTTCCTGGTGCTACTGGAAACAATCGCTACGGGTCTCCTACTCGTTGGCCTAGTAAAAGTAAGAAAGGATAGTCACTATGGGATTCTTTGATTGGTTCACTCAACCCACAGACCATATCATCAGCTACGCACCTGGCGGACAGTCTTTACAAGTTAAAATTACTTACAATACTAAAACAGGGCTTTTCACCTATCGAGGTCGTTATGGAACACATGCCAAATTTTACGACAAAGATATCAATCATATCGACAATAAAGAGGTGAGTCGTACCCATCGAGTCCTTCTCATTCAAGGTCACAATACCTGCCTCGCCACCCTTGATGTACTTACCAACTTAGTAAACCAAAATTTACAAGCATGGATTGAATCTTGTGGCACCGTAGCTTATGATTACGATCAGCAGCAACGCGGATTATGGGTTAACACGGGAGCTGTGAAAGCCGCCATTGAGGCCGGTCCTCCAGTGGAAACTGCTAACATTGAAGTTGAAGATTCATCAGAGGATGCTACCAATACATCTGATATAGTACCCACTCAAGATGATCCTATTCTTCGTATCAAACAATTAAAAGAGCTACTTGATATGAAAGCCATTACCATCGAAGAGTTTCAGCAGAAAAAAGAAGAATTACTCAATAAAATCTAAACGCCAAAAGGACTGTTACCCGTGTCTCTTTCACTGGAACAGTCCTTTTCTGTATTGTATTCAAAGTTCTCTTCTTTAGGGTTTTCCCTTTGTCAATATATTTCCTGATAATCACTCTGATTTTAGATATATTGCCGACACTATACACCTATTACAGGAGATACATATTTTCTCTTATTAAGGCATAATAATGCCACCAACTAGGTTCGATACATGATCGATGTGTTGACTTTCACAGTAAACGCTCATTTCACTAGCAATGATTCCGATAGCTCGTGGATCTACCATCGTAGCCGTCCCCACAGACACAATGTCAGCTCCTACTAGCATAAATTCTAAGGCATCTTCACCGGTCATGATGCCACCGCCCCCCATGATAGGGATATCGATAGCCTGTGCCACTTGATGTGTTAGGCGCAAAGCCACCGGTTTTACGGCTGGGCCAGATAAACCACCATAGATATTCCCCAACAATGGTTTACGAGTCCGTAGATTTACAGACATACCTAGTAAGGTATTAATCATGCTAATACCATCCGCGCCCGCTGCTTCTACAGCGCGAGCAATTTCTACAATGTCTGTTACATTCGGTGATAATTTCATAATCACTGGCAAATCTGTATGTGCTTTTACTGCTTTACAGACAGCAGCCGCACTCTCTGCCTGCACTCCAAATGCCATTCCTCCACATTTTACATTAGGACAACTAATGTTGACCTCCAAGGCTGCCACACCTTCGACAGTTAATGTTTTTGCCATGAATTCGTACTCTTCCAGTGTATTACCGGAAATATTCGCAAAAATTGGCACATCATATTGTTTTAAATTGGGCAATATATCAGCTACAAATGCCTCTGCACCAGGATTCTCTAATCCGATACAGTTCAACACGCCAGATGGTGTTTCCGCAATACGTACACCAGCATTACCAGGTCGAGCTGTAGGCGTTAAGCCTTTTACAGAAATGGCCCCTACCTCACTATTGAGGTCTAAATAACCATCATATTCCAATCCGAATCCGAAGGTTCCCGATGCTGCTACGATAGGGGTTTTCATAGAGATCCCACAGAACTCCACAGCTAATTTAGGATCTACAGTAGCCATTAGAAAAACACCTCCTCAGCAGGGAACACAGGCCCATCTTTACATACTTTATACCTTGTACCACTTTTACCTTGACAAGCACAGCCCACGCAGCCGCCAGTACCGCAACCCATACGTTCCTCTAAGGAAGCTTGACAAGGCACTTCCATTTGTTGCGCTACAGTAGCCACACCTTTCATCATCGGTGTAGGGCCACACGTCAAAACTGCATCAAAATGTTCTTCTTTCATCAGTGTTTCCATCACAGCCGTAGGATACCCTTTAGTCCCTAACGATCCATCATCTGTGGTGATATGAACCGTCACGGGGCTATCTTTGAACAAGTCTGCCCAGAAAGATTCGCTTGCATTGCGGAATCCTAATATCACATGCGCTTCTTGGTCTGGTTCTAGTCGATCTGCGATACATAACATCGGCGCAATCCCTACACCACCCCCTACTAATAGCATTCGTTTCGCTGTTTTAAATGGTTGTCCTAGTGGTCCTAAGCAATCTAGGGTATCCCCTTCTTGCAGTTTCGTCATCAACTCTGTTCCTTTGCCTACCACACGGTATAGCAAATCAATGGTGCCTGCCTCAGCATCGAAACCGGCATAACTAATAGGACGGCGCAACAGGGGCGCTGTACCTCCTGTGACGCGAACATTACAGAATTGTCCTAACTTTGCCTTTTTGGCTTGTTTCGGTGCATACACTGTCATGATCCACACATCGCCACCTATTTGTGTATTATGGATCACTCGACCCATTTCTACATATCCACTCATTCGTGATTACTCCATTTCATAATCTTGTACAGCATCTACCGTGATAGCATCCTCTGCTGTAGCACGGCTTGCCACTACGTGTAATACTTCACGAGCTGTATCTAAGGATGTCAAGCATGGTACACCCATTTCTACGGCTAAACGGCGCAACTGGAATCCTTCACGCTCTGGTTTTTTACCATATGTCAAGGTGTTCAACATCAAGTCCACTTTACCTTCTCGAATGAAGTCAGCACAATTTGGGTTACCTTCAGAAATTTTATTGACTACCTTGCAATCCACACCATGTTCTGTAAAGTAACGACCTGTTCCTCCAGTAGCCATAATATGATATCCCAAATCGATAAAGCCTTTTGCCAATCGAACCGCTTCTTCTTTATCTCGGTCTGCTACAGTCATCAAGATATTACCTTTGTCGGGAATCCGCATATTAGCGCCATGAATGGCTTTAAATAAAGCATCCGCATAGGTGCGTCCAATCCCCATAACTTCCCCTGTAGATTTCATTTCAGGTCCTAGTGCAATTTCTACTAAGCCCATTTTAGAGAAGGAGAATACTGGTGCTTTCACCGCCACATGTGGACGAGCTGGCACTAGGCCTGTTGGTAAGCCTAAGCTTTCTAATGTTTCTCCTAAGGCGATACGTGTGGCATATTCAACCATGTTAATCCCTGTCACTTTACTGATGAAAGGTACTGTACGGCTAGAACGAGGGTTTACTTCGATGACATGAAGTTCACCATTCACTACAATATATTGAATATTTAATACACCTTTAACATTAAGCCCGATAGCAATGCGACGAGTATAATCTACGATTTGTTTTGTCACTTCATCAGACAAGTGCTGTGCTGGATATACGGCAATGGAGTCACCAGAGTGTACACCGGCACGTTCTACTTGTTCCATGATACCAGGGATGCATACATCGATACCATCAGAGATAGCATCTACTTCTACTTCCATGCCTACCATGTAGCGGTCGATTAAAACAGGATGGTCTTTGGAGGCTACTACTGCTTCTTTCATGTAACGATCTAGCTCTTGGTCATTATATACAATTTCCATAGCACGACCGCCTAGTACATAGGACGGGCGAACAATCAATGGATATTCCAAGCGTTTGGCTGCTTCTAGGGCTTCTTCGTCACTTGTTACCAATGCACCTACTGGACGAGGAATTTCTAATTTTGCCAACAATTCATCAAACCGTTCACGGTCTTCCGCCATGTCAATGCTGTCTACGGATGTACCTAGAATTTTGACACCTCTCTCTGCCAATGGACCTGCCAAATTAATGGCGGTTTGTCCACCGAACTGAGCGATAACACCTACTGGGTTCTCTTTGCGAACAATTTCCATCACATCATCTACTGTCAACGGTTCAAAGTACAAGCTATCAGAGGTATCAAAATCTGTACTTACTGTTTCAGGATTATTGTTGATAATAATAGATTTCATACCGGCTTTGCGTAACGCCCAAGAGGAATGTACGGAGCAATAGTCAAATTCTACCCCTTGACCAATACGAATTGGACCAGAGCCCAGAACAATTACGCTGTTTTCGCCTCGAGGCACTACTTCATCCTCTGAAGCATATGCACTGTAGTAGTATGGTGTATGAGCTTCAAATTCTGCAGCACATGTGTCTACATATTTATAGGTTGGATACATACCAAGCTCATTACGTTTTGTCAGTACATCATCTGGAGAACAATTGGCATATCGAGCGATTACCTTATCTGGAAAAGAATATTTTTTAGCTAACTGTAAGTTACTTTCAGTCAAACCATTCTCCGCTAAATCTTTTTCCACCATAACAATATTTTTGATTTTATTGATAAAGAAAGAGTTGATTTTTGTAATATAACAAATTTTTTCTACACTGATACCAGCCCGAAGAGCTTGAGCGATGACATAAAGACGTTCATCATCCACTAATTGCAATCGTTCAATGAGTTGCTCTGGCGTTTCATGAGCAATTTTTTTCAATTCAATATGGTCTAATCCAATTTCTAGAGAACGGATCGCTTTTAGCAAAGAACCTTCCAATGTGCGGTCAATAGCCATAACTTCGCCTGTGGCTTTCATTTGTGTTCCCAAGGTACGATCTGCCAAATTAAATTTTTCAAATGGCCAACGTGGGAATTTTGTTACCACATAATCCAAGGATGGTTCAAAGCAAGCTTTTGTCTCCCCTGTAACGGCATTCGTAATCTCATCCAAGGTCATACCAGTCGCTACCTTTGCGGCTACTTTAGCAATTGGATAGCCTGTAGCCTTAGATGCCAACGCGGAGGAGCGAGATACACGAGGATTTACTTCGATAACATAATATTGATTGCTATATGGATCTAAGGCATATTGCACATTACAACCGCCTTCAATTTCTAAGTAGCGAATGATATCGACTGAAGCCGTACGCAACATTTGATATTGTGTATCATTCAATGTTTGAGATGGTGCCACTACAATAGAGTCCCCTGTATGTACGCCTACTGGATCAATGTTTTCCATGTTACACACAATAATACAGTTGTCTGCACGGTCACGCATAACTTCGTATTCAATTTCTTTCCAACCAGCTACAGATCGTTCTACAAGAATTTGATGGATAGGGCTCAATTTAATACCGCGAAGAGCAATCATGTACATCTCTTCTTCATTGTGTGCAATACCGCCACCTGTACCACCTAATGTATAGGCTGGGCGAATGATGATAGGATACCCAATACGGTTTGCAAATTCCACGGCTTGTGCCACATCGCTAAAAATATCAGACTCTGGAACTGGTTGATTGATACGTTTCATCGCTTCTTTGAAAAGTTCACGATCTTCTGCTTGTTTAATGGCCTCTAAAGTAGTACCTAATAGTGTTACATTATATTCTTTCAGTACACCTGCTTCTGAAAGTTCTACGGCCATATTTAAGCCTACTTGACCCCCTAAAGTTGCCAATACACCGTAAGGTCGTTCCTTGCGGATAATCTCTGTGACAAACTCCAAAGAAATCGGCTCAATATATACACGATCCGCAATATCTCGGTCCGTCATGATCGTAGCAGGGTTAGAGTTGACCAACACTACTTCGTAACCTTCTTCACGAAGGGATTGGCAAGCTTGTGTACCTGCATAATCAAATTCTGCAGCCTGTCCAATAATAATAGGACCCGAACCGATGACAAGAACTTTTTTCTTTTCCATGATTAACCCCTTCTCATTAATGTTTTAAAACGTTCAAACAAATAGACATTATCAGTCGGTCCAGGAGATGCTTCTGGGTGATATTGTACCGACATAATTGGTAATTCTGTGTGCACAAGACCTTCTACTGTGCCATCATTGACACTGCGATGAGATACGCGCAAACCAGACCCTTCTAGACTTGCTTCATCTACGGCGTACCCATGATTTTGAGATGTAATATATACTCGATTAGTATCTAAGTCTTTCACAGGATGGTTAGAACCACGATGACCAAAGCGTAATTTATACGTATCGCCACCAAAAGCGTGTGCAATTAATTGATGACCCATGCAAATACCAAAAATAGGCTTTTTACCGGCTAATTTTTTGATTTCTTCTACAATTTCAGGTACATCTTTTGGATCTCCAGGGCCATTAGATAAGAAAATGCCATCAGGATTACATGCTAGCACTGTTTCTGCTTTAGTATTCGCAGGGAAAATGGTTAATTTACATCCTTCATTTTCCAAAGATTGCAAAATATTTTCTTTAATACCAAAATCAAATACTGCTACATGGAATTCCGCCGTATCACTACCACGATGGCCTTCCCATTTCGTTGTCACACGCATAATATGATCGGTTGCCAATGGTTGTGCCAATAAAGTATCAATTTTGTCTTGTTCTGTATCTACTGGGCAAATCACGCCTTTCATAACACCATGACTGCGAATAGCACGCGTAATAGCACGTGTATCTACATCATATAAACAAGGGATACCATGCATACGCATATATTCTTCAAAATCTCCTTCATTTTGCCAATTGCTTGGAAATGTACATAGTTCTCCCACAATCATAGCTTTACAATAAGGCTTAGAAGATTGATCCACTTCATGAGTCACACCGTAGTTACCTACTAATGGATAGGTTAATGTGATAATTTGATCTGCATAGGATGGGTCTGTCAAAATTTCTTGATATCCTGTCATCCCCGTATTAAACACTACTTCGCCTACAATAGGCATACCGCCCAATAAGGTTCCTTCGAAGATAGCTCCATTTTCAAGTACTAATTTTCCTCTCACGCCACTACAACCCCGTCTTTCATTACAATTTGTCCATCTACTACTGTTAATTTTGCTTTACCAGTGACTGTCATACCATCAAATGGGCATGATTTACCACGAGTGTAGAATTTATTTCTATCTACAGTCCATGTTTCGTCTAAGGAAAGCACTGAAATATCTGCAGGTTTACCTACCTCTAGCACGCCACCATCTACTCCGATAAGTTGAGCTGGTTTTGTACTCATTAAATTGATAATTTCATCAATTGTAAGAACACCTGTTTTTAATACATGTGTAACTACCGCCGCAAAAGATGTTTCCAGCCCAGTGAAACCATTGGCTGCACAACAGAACTCCACGTCTTTTTCTTCGTACGCATGTGGCGCATGGTCCGTAATTATGGCATCAATTGTGCCATCTTTTAATGCTTCGATCAATGCTTGACGATGATCTTCCGAGCGAATTGGCGGAGCCATTTTGAAATCTGTATTATAATCGCGTAAATATTCATCTGTAAACGCCAAATGTTGACTGGTTACTTCGCAAGTCACCTTAATGCCCTGCGATTTTGCACGACGTACTTGGTCTACTGCACTTTTCGTACTCACATGAGCAATGTGGATATGTCCACCAGTCATTTCTGCTAGCAGAATATCACGGGCAACCGCTAGATCTTCTGCCACAGCAGGTCGACCTTTCACACCCATTTCATAAGAAACAATCCCTTCATGCATATGACCTTCGCAAGTTAAGCTGCATTCCTCCGCATGGTCGATAACCATTTTTCCAAACATGGATGAGTATTCTAAGGCACGGCGCATAAACGCTGCATTTTCTACATAATGTCCATCATCAGAGAAACCTACAACGCCAGCCTCTGCCATGTCTCCCATTTCCGCCAATTCTTTTCCTTCCAAGCCTTTCGAAACGGCGCCCATAAATTCTACTTTCACAACTCCAGTCAATTCTGCTTGTTTGCGTAATCCACGAACAAGAGCTGCATTGTCTACCACTGGGGTTGTATTAGCCATCGTTACGATTCGTGTAAACCCACCGGCAGCCGCAGCTTGTGTACCACTGTGAAAGTCTTCTTTTGCTTCTTGACCAGGCTCACGTAAGTGTGTATGAATATCGATTAAACCAGGTGCTACAATAAGGCCCGTTGCATCATATACCTCAGCTTGAGAAGCCTCTAAATTTTGACCAATAGCTGCAATCACACCATTTTCTACTAAAATATCTGCGATTTCATGTTGTCCCTTTGCCGGATTTACTACCGTACCATTTTTAATCAACAAGCTCACTGCCGTCACCTCCCATAATTGTTAAGTATAATACTGCCATACGAATAGCTACGCCATTTCGTACCTGCTCTTGAATCACAGATTCATCGCCATACGCTACATCTGGAGCAATTTCCAATCCACGATTCATAGGCCCTGGATGCAGTACTAGGACATCGTCTTTGGCATTAGCTAACACGGATTTATTGATTCCAAAAATGCGTGCATATTCACGATTTGTTGGATATAAGGCCGAATTGATTCGTTCTAATTGAATGCGTAGTACATTGACTACATCCGCATCTTTCACTGCTTCTCGTACATCATGATGTACCGTAACTCCAAGCCTTTCAAGCTCTGGATACACCAATGTTCTAGGTCCTGCCAAGTGCACATCTGCGCCCATTGTTTTCAAGCCATAAATGTTAGAGCGAGCCACACGACTATGCATAATATCTCCAACAATAACGACCTTTAATCCTTCTAAACTAGGTTTGTGCTCTAAAATAGAGTACATATCTAATAAAGCTTGTGTCGGATGCTCATGAGCCCCATCACCTGCATTAATAATAATAGGATCTACGCATTTAGTAGCATACAACGGAGAACCTTCCTCTTTGGAGCGCATAACTATGGCATCGGTTCCCATATAGGACACTGTTAACAATGTATCTCTAAAGCTTTCACCTTTCGCCATAGAGCTGCCACTTTTAGTCACATTAATGACATCGGCACCAAGATATTTCCCAGCTAATTCAAAGGAGCTTCTCGTTCTCGTACTATTTTCCATGAACAAATTAATAATAGCTTTTCCTTTTAGCAACGGATATTTTTTATCCCCTGAAAGGATAATTTTTTTCATTTTCTTCGCTACTCGTAAAATCAGTTCAATCTCTTCTTTTGTTCGGCCCTGCAGTCCCAATAAATGCTTGCCTTGTAAGCTAATATCTCCCATTACAGCCTCCTTTGTTATATGCTTTTATATGCAAAAAGACCTCTCGCCCCAAGGGCAAGAGGTCGCATAGTTATAGCTATCACAATAAAATCCACCACATAGGCAGACGTATAGTATCATTATGACTATGGTCCCTTACTAGCCTCACAGGACTAATTTAAAAGGTTCAAATTGCGCTCTTCGGTCTCTCGTACCGATTCATTAAGCTTGTCTATCATTATAAATTAAACTGTCTAAAACGTCAAGAATAGATATGTCTACTCCGAACAGTTCCTCACGATTAAAATATATCAAATAGTCCCTGCAAATCATCATTATTAGCCCCTTTAGCTAAGACGAAATACGTAGCGACTCTGTCTTCTCGCCAAATAATGTAATGCTCCCCATTTAGCCATATATGAACGATAAATTTTTTGTGCCACCTCTATAGATACTAACTCAAACTGTATCGTATCTCCCATAGGCAACTGACTTAAACGTGGTAAATCTGGTGATATAATTGCACCTATTTTAGTATAGCCACCAGTGGTTTGACGATCCGCCATTAAAATAATCGGTGTACCATTGGATGGGACTTGGATAGACCCAAAAATAGCTCCATCTGATATGATATCAGCACCATCAATATGTTCAATCTGTGGCCCTTCTAATCGAAACCCCATTCTATCACACTGATCTGTTAACGTATACTGATGATTCATAAATGTCTTAATCCCATTTTTAGTAAACCGCTTTGCTTGCTCACCTAAAACCACTCGGAAAGGTTCATGACAATATCTCCCCCCTCGATTGTATAATGCGGAATTAAATAAACGGCAAGATGTATCAGAAGAGTCACTTAATGTTATTGCTTCTCTTATAAAAGAATGCAATGTTAGCTGATCCCCTTTACGTATAGCTCGTCCTTCATGTCCACCTATACAGGCTTTGGTATGAGTTGCCACACTTCCATTTATCAGCGGAACATCAATTCCCCCAGCAAACGAAATATACATCCTCATACCACATTCACTTATACTACCTGAAAGTACGTCACCTGCATGACACATATAAGGGATATATCTCGATACCTCTATCCCATTAATGGTAGGTTTCATATTAGCTCCTGTAAATGCTACAATACACTCACCTAACACTTCTATCGTTGGTGGAAGCACCGTACACTCAAGGGCCCCTCGATTATCTCTATTCCCTACCAAAGCTTGTCCCAATAAATAACTCTCTATATCCATCGGCCCTGCCACTGGCATACCATATTGTTGGTATCCAATACGCCCTGCATCTTGTATTGTTGTAAAAAGTCCAGGTTGTATAAATTGAACAGAGATTTTCTCTACCATATATTTACCCACGTAATTCACCTACCTTAATGACTCGCGATACCGGCGTATATGCATGACCGTTTGCTTCTATCGAATGAAATGTTTCTTCATCAATAGGTACATATCTGACATATTGTCCTGCTGAAAGTAGAGATGGTGACTCTCTTTCAAGATGATACATAACCACAGGTGTACGACCTATAATCTGCCACCCACCAGGAGATTGACTCGGATAGATTCCCGTTTGTTCCCCCGCAATACCTACAGAACCTGCTGGTATAGATTGTCTAGGAGCTTGCAAACGAGGCGTTGCGATGCGAGGATCCATACCTCCTAGATAGGCAAAACCTGGAATGAATCCCAACATATACACTAAGTAATCCGTTCCACTGTGAATAGTTATAACCTCATGTTCTGACATATTATGATACTTGGCAACGAAGGATAGGTCCGGTCCATAGTCTCCCCCATATAATGTTGGTATCTCAATAACTGTAACCCTATCTTCTTCTGAAATATCAACGGTTATAGCTAATAATGGCTCAAGCTTGGATTTTAATTCTGCATAGGAACACGCTAAAGCATCATATTGTATCATCAACGATGTATATGCAGGTATTAACTCATATATGGCTGGATTCTTCATATCTTGAATGGTCTCTATGACTCGTTGTATTTTGCGATTAATAGTTGGACAAATGACATCACCAAATGATATCAAAATTGCACTGTCTCCTACTGGTGATATTGTATGCGTCATGCACAGCCTCATTTCTATCTAAAAACATGATAGCCTCTATCATATCTGCTAATTGAATATTTCATTAGTGCAGTAATTTTGTAATACCTTCTAAAGAGGTAATACCAATGTAAGATGTGATTAATACAACTCCCCATCCCGTATAATATAATAATTTTGGATGATGGTAAGTTCCAACAATATGACTTTTACGTGTTGCCACTAGCATTACTGCTAACGTAACAGGCAAAATCAACCCATTGATAGAGCCTGCTAGAATTAATAAGGCCGCCGGTTTACCAATAAAAATTAAAATACATGTGGAAACAGCTATGAATAACATGATCATTAATTTTTCATAGTTTTTTACAACTGTAAACAAAGTTTTTAAAAATGATACTGATGTATAGGCTGCCCCTACAACAGATGTAATGGCAGCACTGAAAAATACCACGCCGAAAATCATATGGCCTAGCGGACCTGCTCCTAGCAAAAATGCCGAACCAGCTGGATCCTTTGGATCTAATGTCATTCCACTAGATACTACCCCTAATACTGCTAAAAATAAAAGTACTCTCACTAATGTATCCACGGTCATTCCTAAGAAAGCAGACTTTCTTACATCAGGTAAATGTTCTTCCCCTGTGATATCAGAATCAATCAATCTATGACCTCCGGAAAATGTGATATATCCACCTACAGTACCTCCTATTAACGTAAGTGTTGCTAACCACGGATACGTATCAGGCAAAACTGTATGCACAATAGCCTTATCTACTGGTGGATGTGTTGAAAAAGCTATAAATCCTATTAACACAATCATCACAGTCCCTAACACCTTAGCAGTCATATCTAAAGCTCCACCCATTTTAGGGGAGGCAAACAAAGCAATACCAATAATGCCACTAATCGCTGCTGCCGTTGTGGTATCGATACCAAATACAATGTGTAATCCCATAGAAGCGCCACCAATATTTCCAATATTAAATGCTAAGCCCCCTAAAGCAATGAGAAATGCTACCACATAGCCAAGGCCCGGCAAAATTTTATTAGCAATATCTTGTCCACGCATACGAGATACACTGATAATAGTCCAAACATTTAATTGCGCAATAATAGAAAAAATAACCGAAACGGCAATAGCAAATCCAAAGTCTGCTTTATATTCAGCTGTAAACGCTGCTGTTTGCAACATAAATCCAGGACCAATGGATGATGTAGCCATCAAAAATGCTGCCCCTAGCAACACAGAAAGATTGGATGTATTTGTTAATGGTTTCATATAAAAACTCCTCTTATCTACTTAGAAAATTACGCAGGGTAACCCCTTCTTGTAACAACCCTTCTCGCAAGGCCTTAACAAATTCTATGGCTTGCGGATTATCACCATGAACACAAACAGAATCAGCTTGAATGGAAACACTCTTTCCCGTATTCGAAAGAACTCTGCCTTCCTTAATCATCATTAACACTCGTTCCACAGCTTCCTTAGGATCATGGATAAAGGCCCCTGGTTCTGACCGCGGCACTAATGTTCCTTCTTCAGTATATCCACGATCTGCAAACACTTCTTGAATCACTGGGATTCCTCTTTTCTGAGCTGCCTTTGCTATATAGCTGCCACTCAAAACCATAGCAGATAACAACGGATTGACTGTTTGTAACCCATCAAGAATTGCATCTGCAATTTTGGGCGTTACACAGGCTGAATTATAAAATGCTCCGTGTAATTTCATATGCTGTAAGCAAAGTCCATGAGCCTGGCAAAATCCTTGTAATGCCCCCACTTGGTAGATCATATAGGCTTTCGCTTCTTCTGGTGTTATTGTCATATTTCTTCTACCAAATCCCATAAGATCTGGATATCCAGGATGAGCTCCTATAGCAACACCTTTTTGTTGACAAAGTTCGACTGTTTTTTGCATCACTAACGGGTCTCCCGCATGCCATCCACATGCCACATTGGCACTTGTTACAAATTCCAACACTTCCTCATCCATTCCCATGGTATAGGCGCCAAAACTCTCCCCTAAGTCACTATTTAAATCAATATAATATGACATATCTTCATCTCCTTCATTAATATTTTAAAAACTATATTCTATAGAATATAGTTTTTATTTATTATACACTAAATATATATGAATAAGCAATCCCCTATTATACACTTTGTATGAAGGCTCATTTTTTTATTTCATATAAAAAAACTGTATTTTATTATGTAAAAGATATATGGTACATCTTTTACCAATAAAATACAGTCTTATATAAGCATCATCGCAACTACTATGCTTGAACACTATTATAGTTTTTCTATAACCTCAGAAGCAAATGCTTTCGCATTAGCCAAATCATTTTCATCTGGATGAGATGCTGCTTGTGCATGACGTGCATCACGTTCAGCACTTCTACCATGGCTATGTCCTTCTGGGAACATTTTATACATCATTTCAATCACTTTTGGATCTACTTTACCTTGGCATTTGAAATAACCTACAGGCGTTTGACCATTTGGCAACAATTTCGCAGCCGCTTCTACAGTTTCTTGTGCATGAGGTGATACTGGTGGAACCCCTAATGTACAGAATAAAGCTACTTTTTCATTTGTGATTTCTTTAAGTACCACTTGTGCTGCTTTATCAGCATTACCTTGGTCTGCCCAGAAACCCATGAATACTACATCATAAGATGCTAAATCAGCTGGAACTTCTTTCACAGATACACATGGTGTACCAGCAGGCAAAGCACTTGCCATAGCTTCTGCTACTAATTTTGTATTGCCTGTACGGCTTGAGTAAACTACGATTGCTTTCATTCATTTTTTCACACTTCTAGGAAGCGTGCTCCTTTTACATAATATAAAATACTGTAATCAGTATATCACTAATTTCTTTTATTATTCAGTATCCATAGATACAAATAACATATCAGATATACATCCGCAGGCACTGCCTGCGGATACTGCACTCTCATTACAGAAGTGATTTTAAAGGTACTATAGTATGATGCAGCCTACCAACTTTGACCTGGTATACCTGATTCCACTCTACGAGTGGCTATAGAACTATTACAGGAAACTATATCGTTTGGTTTGGTAAGGTGTGTAGGAGTTCACCTGTAATAGATACTACCTAAATATTTTTCTTAAATGGGCTATGTCCTACTGTGCCATGAGCACGTGTGGTTTCCACATCTGTAGGATGCCCTTTGGGAATACCAGCTGGATGGCCTCCCATTGGCACTCCTTCTGGATGTCCTTTTGGAACACCTGCTGGATGTCCGCTGGTACCTTGTGGATGTTTTGCAACACCTTCAGGTTGACCGCCTACATGTGGATGATCTTTTGGTTTTCCACCATGGTTTTGAGCTGCAATATTTTCATGTAACAATGTGCTTTCACCCGTTAAGATATATTGCACAGCTTCGATAACTGTTTGTGTAATGTTCACATGCCAGAATCCACCAGCTGTTGTTAAGCGATACAGAACACCATTATATTCCAATAAACCACGTATTACCCAAGTATCAAGCAACCAACGCAAGTCTTCTAATTTTGAATCCATTTCGATCAATGCATCTAAATTTAGAACACCTCGTTCCAAAGAACTTATCACATAGTTGGAGAAGTCTTGAAGTTCAGATTGTTTCATAAGAACCATAAATGGTTTTTTACCTTCTTCTACAAGGGCTTCATATGGAGGCAATACACGGTGTAACATTGTCATATATCCACCCAAATTACCACCAGCACCACAGCCAAATGGATACATTGGGTATCCCGCTTTTGCCATAGTATTGTACATAGACCGTTCACGTGGTGCACGACTCCAATGAGCTGCGCTTAAACGTGTGAAATCACGTTTCATCAAGTATTTGACAGCCGCTTCATACATCAAAGCTTGTTCTTTTGTAGTAGCAGCTGGACTTACTTTACCACGTTCAATTAAGCTTTGTAAATCACTATTTTCAAAGACATTCAATTGATACAAGTCCATGCCATCTGCTGCAGATTGTTCAAGAAGTTTTAAATCTTCCATCCAAACATCCATTGTTTGGTCTGGTAACCCATAGATTAAATCCACAATCACAGAACATTGTTGGTATGCCTTTAATTGTTCTAATCTAGATAATACTGTATCTTGATCATCTAAACGTCCTAATTGACGGCGTACATGAGTATGGAAGGACTGTACTCCTAAGGACATACGGTTTACACCATGACTCATCCATACATCCATTTTTTCAGGAACCAAGTCGTGAATACGACCTTCTAATGTTAATTCGTAGTCATTGGCCAACGGAAAGTATTCTTGGATGGCAGACAACATGCGTTTTGCATTGTTAGCAGATAAAGATGTAGGCGTACCACCACCAATAAATATAGTGTGAATCAAGCCATCACGAAACCGTGGTTGATCCGCCGCCATTTGCATCTCTTTTAAGAGCATATCTACATATTTATCTTCTACTTCTTGATTGGTAGCATGTTGATAGAATCCACAGTAGGTACATTTCGTCTGGCAGAACGGTATATGAATATACGCTGTTTGCATTTGTCCCGAAACAGGTGGTTGTTGCATTAATTCATTCCAGACACGTTGTGCCTCATCTTTTTCTAAGGGGCGCCCACTTAGACCTGCATGTACTGCACGTTTGCTTGTAAATGCATGTGTTAACGGTGTTGCCGTATCAAAGCCTAATTGGATATTACGTTGTTCCTCCGACATGGAGTCAAATAAATCTTTTAAAGTCATAATTACTCCTGAATTATTTCTCGTGCTTTTGCACTAATCACTATTCAATGTATAGTACACAGTGAATGTATTTGAAACTGCTGCCCCGCTACCATTTGGATAGTTCCCTATACCATAAACAACATCTTGGGTGTGACTATTTAAAATACCCGGGCCACCTCCTACAGAAACAGAGGCGATATTACCACTTGCATCAATGGTTACGCTCACTGTAACATTACCTTGTAGGTTACGCTTTACCGCCATAGCAGGGTATGTACCTTGTGCTCGGGCTTGTACAGTAGCCACAAATCCTGCCCAGTCAAACGGTGCATTACCTGATGTAGTACCTACACCATCTCCATTACCTCCGCCACTGCCAGAGCCGGATCCACCACCGCTACCAGGTCCATTACCGTTTCCATCTCCGGAGCCATTGCCGTTACCGTTGCCACCACCATTTCCTCCACCATTACCTTGATTGGTAGATGTACCATCAGTTGCCACTGTTGGTCCGTTTGTAGATATTGGCACATTCACAGCATTATCCAATGGCACTGGAGATGATATACTTTGTTGCGCTGCTTGCACTTTAGCTTGTACAACTTCTTGTGAAAGTGGTTGAGGGAAAGATACTCCTCCACCGCCACCACCACCACCTGAAGAAACTTTTAAATCATCAGGTATGGACATATCAATCTCAAAAGCGTTTTCAGTTTGTTTATGCTCTACTACTGATACTAATGCAAGACCTAATACAACAGCTAGGATAATATGGACTACAACGGAGATTATGAAGGATTTTTTCCAGGAAATATATTGTTCCATGTCTCATCCTTTCTAGCTAGCAGCAATTGAGAACTTCTTAACCCCAATCGTTTTTAGCATATCCATAATGGCAACCACAAATCCATGTTGTGTATTTTTATCGGCTTGTAATAGTACCGCTGTGTTTGGATTTTCTCCTACTTTGCTGGCAATGTAGTTACGAGCTTCATCAATACTATATGGTTTGGAGTCAATTAAAATATGACCTTCTTTATCTAATGTTAAAATCACAGGGCTTTGTTTGACTTGCGTTGCTGATTGTGCTTGTGGTAATTGTACACCCAAGGACTTTTGTGCCACTGTTTCAATGCTGTTCATCATAAAGAAAACGAGCAAGAAGAAAATGATATCAATCATTGGCACAATCATGAACTCAGGCTTCATTTTTAATCGACTATTTTGAAACATGAGAATCACTCCATTGTTCTTTCATACCATTTAATAACACTACAGATAATGTCTCTGTATCATTGATGATAGCATCCATACGATGACTGAAATATGTGTAGACACAGAAAGATAAAATCGCTACCAATAAACCCGTTGCTGTGGCAATCAAGGCTTCACCAACACCACCAGAGATGGCAGAGGCACCAGAACCACTATCTAAAACACTAAAGGTCCCAATCATACCAGACACGGTACCTAACAAACCTAATAGCGGAGAAATGGTTACGATAGCGCTTAAGTAGTCCAAGTGAATTTTTAAGTGCGATGCTTCGATCATCATTTGTTCAGAGAATGCATTTTTCATGCTTGTTTCTGTGTTAGAGTATGTCAAACCTGCATTCAAAATACGACCAGTTGCCGTTTGATTTGCCGCGCACAATTCTTTCGCTTTCACCCAGTCATTGTCTTTTACTGCAAAATATATATCATGGCTAAATTCTTTTAGCAATGCTGTATTCGCTTTGAAATATGTATACCGTTCAATAGCAATAGCAATGACGATAATCGATAAAATTACCAATGGATACATCACTAATCCACCGCTGTTAAATAATTGTACAATGTATTTAAGGCTGTCCATGTTTTTACCTCCATTAAAAATATGATAATATTTATCAGCTTGTAGCCATCATAACAGATTAAATACTTTTAAATCTACTCTAAAAAGCTTCTATTCAATCCATTCCGACATTTTATTTTTCTTTCTATACTCACTAGGCTTATATCCTGTAATAATCCGAAATGCTTCCGCAAATTTACTAGCATTCTCATATCCATATCGATTAGCTATACTGAGAATACTATCATCTGTATTTCTTAAATCTTTTGAGGCTTCCTTGATTCGCATATATTTAAAATACTGATGGATGCTAGTACCATAAATTCCTTTAAAACATTTTTTTAATGCTGTCGGTGATAATCCATATGTTTTTGACAATTCATCAATAGTCGGTTTTTGGTGTAAATTCTTCATCAAAAATTCATGCATACGTTTCACACTTTCTACATGTTTTCGTTCAAAGTATGGCATGCAGCAATTATAATCCGATGTAATAGTGCTTAATAACAATATGATTTCCATACATTTCAGTTGAAATAAGTTAGGCATTACTTCCTCTGGTACATCATATAAACTTTTAAAAATTTCACTTAATCGAGATTCCCTACGACAAACAAAACCAAATTCGAATTCCTGACAAAACCGGTTGCACACGTCCCTCAGATCGATGAGATCATGACCTACAAACTTATTCACCATCTCTTGAGCCTTAGGGATATAAATAGATAAATTGATACCTTTGTAATAAGAGGTAGGAAACTTTGTAGAGTGCACATAACTAGGAGATTCTTTCCACCCTACAGAAATATCATTTTCATCCATATATAAAACTTTTCCGTTGTCAAAGGCACACTCAATGCGCCCTTCTTTACAATAATGGATTTCGAACATACCTTCCAATGGCTTCGCACGATGACGAACTTCTTTCATAGTTACCTCTTGAAAGGTTAATTCTACGCCACCGAATACAGGATAGCTACGCATCTTTGCTTTCCCTTGTGAAGTATTCATCTCATAAATAGTTCCGTGTTCCACCTTTGTACTAGATAGTAAATCCAAGTCCATCACTTTCATTTTAAACGTTTCAAAAGTATTCATACGATTTTGACTCATGTTCCTCCTTTTAAAAAAGCCCATTTGTCGTTTCACAAAACTAACAAATGGGCTTCTTGCCGAACTACATTGCCTACTGCACCTGAGTATTACTTCTTACACTTATTATATTTATAATCAGTAATGATTGTCAATATTTAATTTGTCTATTTAGATTATTATGAAATATATCAATCAGTTTCAATTCGCATAATATTCCGAAATTACAATAAATAACTCCTATAAAAAATAATTTTTATTCTTTAATTTAAAAATGTCTTTTTAGTTTATCCTTTTTTAATTTTGATTATTTTCCCAAAATTTGTTTCACTAAGTTAGTCACATAGTCTGATGGGTTTCCACCTGCTTTCATTTTCTGTGAAACTTGAGGAATCAATAGAAATCTAACTGGTAAATTCGACGCTCCTGGTGACATGTACTCTAATAGTAAGTCTTCTGGTTTATCAAATTCATCTAATAACTGGGTATCATAAATAGTTTGGTGTCCTAAATACGGCCCTTTCACAGGTACATCATAAGTACGCGTACCTTTAGAAGATGTAAGCCTAAATGTACCACTAAACGCACCTCCTAAAGGATTAAAATACAAGGCATACGGTGTTTTCCCTTCTGTATGCAACACGTATACATTGGAAACACCATAATTTCCCTTATTTTTTACCACCTTACCATTTGTCGTTTCATCAACACCGCTAATGAAAGCATCTTCTCGGTCATTGGCAATTTCAAAGCTTGCCGGCCCTGCATCACTATTAAACTGAGGTTCCACTATATGGAATCGACGCATACCTTCATACGTGCCACGCAACTCTACATCATCCATAGGGTGAATTGGCAATAAAGGCAAGCCATACGTAACGGTTGACTTAGGTTCCATCACCGCCACGGACGCATATACTGGTTCCGTAGTTGAGAAATCAATAATGCCACTGAATAAATCATCTTGCTTCATTAGGACTTTTTCCAATTCAGTAAATATAGGACGCACTTCCCCAGGGCGCAATACAAATTCTGTACCACTAGTATCGTGTGATACTAAAGAAATACTTCGTGATGTGGCATCCTTTTCAATTTCTTCTTCGATTCTTTTTGCCTTTATTTTCTTCGATTGTGCAAGGTTCCCTTTTTCTTGTTTAATATCTTTTTTCATCACTTTAGAACGAACAGGAATATTGACTCCTTCTTGTGCCCACGTTCCCAAATTTAATTGTGAAGTAGCGATTTCTTTTTTTGAAAGCTCTCGTCCTACTTTAAAATAGTCTGAATTTGGTTTTGCATAGATAGCTCGCTTAATCTCTACAAATGCAGGAGCATTCCCCTTATTTTCCAGCAAAATCCCAACTTTCATAGGTGCTGTTTGTTCGTTCACATGGTAAAAGTAAATACGACTTTTCCCATGAAGTGTGCCAGCTGCTACAATTCCTGGTTCTTTCACATATTCAGGACTATCTGACAACAATAATGTATCTACCTCTTTTACAGTTTTCACGGTTAAGGGGGTAAATGTATAGTCATCAATATTGACAGTTTTTGGCGCTTGTCCATAGGTAGTACCTAATTCTAATAAGGCTAGTACACTCCCTATTAACCACCGTTTCCATTGTGTTGTTTTCATTATTTTTATAGTTCCTCTATTCTATCATTAGCCCTTCTGGCTCCCATTGTAAGGCGATAGCTTCTAATTTACGTAAACGATGTCCAATACCAGATTTTGTCAATTCCCGCTTGTATTTTGCTTCATAGGCATCCACCAATTCTTGCAAACTACCATCTGGGAATTCCTGGCGTAATATAGCTACCTCATAGAGACGAATTGGCAAGGAGTCTAAGCCTTGATGTTTATCAATGATACGTATCGCATCTAGCTGACGTACCGCTGCATTCACTGTTTTTTGTAGGTTAGCTGTTTCACAGTTTACTTGTCGATTGATAGTGTTACGAACATCTTTCATAATACGCACATTTTCAAAGTTCATCAGTGCTGATTGTGCCCCCATAATTTGTAAACAGGACGTCACCGCATCACCTTCTTTTAAATACACTACAAACTCTTCTTTGCGCTCTACCTTCCGAGCATTGAGCCGGAACATTTTTAAGACTCGAATAATTTGATCAGCAAAATTTTCTTTCGTCGTCATAAACTCTAGATGATAATCACTTTGCGGTTTATTCACAGAACCACAGCCAAGAAAAGCTCCTCGCAAAAAGGCTCGTCTGGACTCCATATCTTTTAACCATGCATCGGGAATCATAGCATCTACAGGCCATAATTGTAACTCTTCCAAGGCAAGGCGGCTTGGATCTGTGGGCTCTACCGTTAAGGTATACATATTTTTTTTACGCAAATTTAGCCCTTTACGCACTAGCACAGAGGTAGGCAAATCGTATTGTTCTTTGATGATACCTAATACCCGTCTAGCTACAGCATTATTAGCCGTTACCAAACGCACCCCTACACGACCCTGCATCCCTAATAAAATGGACCCACCCATCCGTAATAAACAAGAGGCCTCTACCTTGGATGCCCATGCATCTTCTGTTTTAAATTGGCATAATTCATTTTTTACATCTTCTGCAAATGACATAGCCTCTCCTTTTCTATTTCTACTAGAAAATAGAGCCTCTAGAGGCTCTACTTTCATACTTAATGATCTTCTCGTTGTAAGTAATATTCTAAAATGTGTGGTTCAATATCGCTTTGTAGGGCATAGACTACATCCATGACTACCTTCGCTAACCGTTCAGAATTATGAACTGCTTTATCTTGACTATCTACTAAATTTGCACGAATGGTACGAATCCCCATAGATTGCAATACATCCATATCTACTTCTACTGGTTTTTGTCCAGCTTGTTTGTAATGTTTTAGCGTAGCATCTTGAATTCGATTGTCATTCACTAACACTGTATCGATAATCCCCACTTCACTGTGAGCTTCAATGGCTTTCACATGGTCAGATACTGTATAGCCATCTGTTTCACCAGGCTGTGTCATCACATTACAAATATACATCTTAGCAGCCTTAGAATTCGCAATATGATCTGCTACTTTATCAATGAGTAGGTTTGGCATAACAGAAGTATATAAACTGCCAGGGCCTAAAATAATGGCATCTGCTTCATCGATAGCTTGCAAAGCCGCGCCTACAGGCGACGGCCTATGTGGCTCCGTGTATACTTTTGCTATAGGTTTCCCACCATAAGGAATATTACTCTCTCCTTCAACAACAGTACCATCTGTTAATTCTGCAATGAGCTTTATTTCCTCCGTAGATGATGGAATGACCCGACCACGGACCTGTAGAATTTTGCTAGATGCCTCAAGGGCTTTTTCTACATCATCGTTCAAAACTTGAGTCATAGCGGTTAAAAACAAGTTGCCAAAACTATGTCCAGACAATTCTGCACCCTTTGTAAAACGATATTGAAAGAGCTCTTCCATGAGTCCTTCTTTTTCTGCTAAGGCTACTAAACAGTTGCGCAAATCTCCAGGAGCAATCATCTGAAAATCTTCCCGCAAACGCCCAGAAGAACCTCCGTCATCTGCTACCGTCACGATAGCCGTTAAATTTGTAGTTTTACTTTTTAACCCTCGCAATAGCATAGACAATCCTGTGCCACCACCGATAACTACGATTTTTGGCCCTTGTCCTAAGCGAATTTTTTCAAAAATATAATCGCTCACACCGTCTTCTGTATTTGGCAAAATAGCATTCACTATAGTTTGAATCAGTTTGCGTATACCCCACAACATGGCTACTATTCCCGCCACAATGCCTGCCAAGCCAAGACTAGCTATGACGGTATAATTATAGGATCCTGTGAGATGAAATAAAAATTCTAAGAAAATATCTTCAAAGTTGCTAATCCACTGGTAGTTCATCATCATAAGGACACCCACTACCAGCCAAATCGTGCCTAAAGAAAATAGGAATAGCCACCGCTTAATATTAATGCCTGGTGCAAACCAGCGCATCCAATTATTATGTTTCATAGGCTTGAGAGACGAAGGAATCGTCCCACTCCTTTCTTTATAGGTCTAATCGAGAACGTGGGTTCACATCTTCTTCTACATGATTTCGCATCATATCACGATGTTCCACCGAAACATTACATCCTTTTTCTTTCAAATGTGCATACAAGGCCTCTGCCATGGCTACGCTGCGATGCATACCCCCTGTACATCCTACAGCTACCACAAATTGGCTTTTTCCTTCTTGTTCATAGTTTGGCACAAGGAAATCCAATGTACTAAAGAAATGTTTTTTAAATTCATCAGTCACTTCAAAGGAGTGAATGTAATCTTTCACTACTGGCACACGCCCCGATTTATGACGGTATTCAGGAATGTAGTAGGGATTCGGTAAAAACCGTACATCCCATACCATATCCGCATCATTGGGCATACCAAACTTAAACCCAAAGCTTACCACTGTAATCGCCATGCCATCAGTTTGTTCTTTCACGTGGCTAAAGGTACGGCGCATAAATGATTTCAACGCCGATGTTTTCATATTTGTCGTATCGATAATATGATCTGCTTTGCTACGTACATCCTCCAAGAGTGCTCGTTCCTGTGAAAGCCCTGTACTAATACGACCTGATGGTGCCAATGGATGAGCGCGACGTGTTTCTTTATAACGGCGAATCAAAGTATCGTCACTAGCTTCCATGAATACAATTTCATAAGGTACATTCATCCCCGTCAAATCATCTAAGGCACTATTTAAATCATCAAAAAATTCACGACTACGGATATCTACCACTAGTGCTACTTGACTCACTTTAGTGCCTGCACTTTGGCGGCAAATTTCACTAAACTTAGGAATCAACACAGGAGGAATATTGTCGATACAGAAATATCCCATATCTTCTAAGACTTGCATCACTTGTGTTTTACCTGCTCCGGACATACCGGTTACGATAATTAAACGAAACCCTTCCATGAGGCCCTCCTATAAAATTTTATAACACATTTGCTTCGATCCATTTAGCGACCCCATCGTTTTCATTTAAGTCACATACTTCTTTGGCAATCGCCTTCACATGCTTCTCTGCATTCCCTACTGCCACGGAATGTCCTGTCACTTGTAACATGGATATATCATTTTCCGAATTACCAAAAGATACCATATCTTCTAAACCGATGCCTAATCGCTTGCCCATGAAAGCCAAGGCTTCCCCTTTGGACACGTGAGGTGCCACAATTTCTAGGAAATTCACCTTGGACCGAACTAAATCAACCATATCGCCTACTTCTTTAGAAAGTATCTCAATAACCTTTGTCATACGTTTAGGTTCTTCCACCACTAATAGTTTATTTGTCCCCTTTTGAGGCTCATAAATTGTATCCCCTATATACATAGCCTTAGCACCTGTAATCTCTTCATAAAGACGAGAAAACTCTGTTTCACTGTGTACTAACAATTCATCATCAATATAGGACTGAATATAGATGTTATGCTCTTTTGCAATGGCTAATACTTTACGCGCTACCTCTGGTGGAATAGCTCGTTCCCAAATAAGTTCCTTACTTTCCACACATTGGATAACACCGCCAGAATACAAGACCATTGGTACATCACCTAAGCCTAAGCGATGTGCTACAGGATATGCCGTTTGGTACATACGACCTGTGGCGATAAGTACCTCAATTCCTTTGTCCTGTGCTTGTTTAAGCACTGTTTTTGTATAGTCAGATACGGTGTTATCATCACGTAACAGCGTATCATCTAAATCTATGGCTAACAATTTCATGACATCACTCCTTTATCATATCTTTCATTATACCATATAACAGCCCATAACTAATGAATAAGTATCACTAAGATACTAATAGTTCCATCCGCACTGATGCCCAAAATGGCGTAACCATAAATAGTAGCCACGACTCTTAAATGAGTAGCCCCCATATTTGACAAGGGGTAAAAAAACACGACAGGTCCCACAACCCAGTATGATACTGGTATGCAAACCTGTCGCAATTCTATTTCTGTATACGTTTAAGTCCTTAATTATGCATTAGGAAAATAAATGATCAATCCCATCTATATCCAGAATTGTACCAACTGTAAATGGCCCAAAGATACCAAAACGAGCACTTACTTCATCGAAACGCATTTCATTGACAATTTTTTTGAACTGAATGGGATCATCACTCATCAAGGTAATGCCCCATTCCCAATCGTCCATACCAAAAGCACCAGTGGTAAACTCTTTGATCGTATCCTCATATTTTTTGCCAATTTGGCCATGAGAGCGCATCATGCTACCACGACTTTGACGATCCAACATATACCAATTGTCAGTTAGGTTACGTTGTTTTGTCATAGGATAGAAGCACATACACGCTAATCTAGGAATTTTAGGATATAAACGAGCTTGAATCCTTGGATGATCTTTCGGAGATTTTACATAATTGCTTACTTCAATAACCGACACAAAGGAAGACTCCGGTTGTAAAACACTGAAAATTGGTAATTTTTTCAATTTTAACTCTACTTCGTTCAACTCTTGCAAGCTTGGTTGCAAGAACCAAAACATAATATCTCCTTTATGACCATTAATATGGTACATCGCATAACTACTCTCATGCGCTTCATGAGCTTTTTCTAAATTACCGATAAACTCCTTGAAAGATTGTAATGCTTCGCTTTGTTGCTCAGCAGACCAGGCTCTCCATTTTTCAAAATTGATGGAATAATTAGCATGTAAGCTAAACCAACCTTCGTATGTTTCAGGTACTTTTTCTAATCCTGTTGCTTCCATATGCCCTGCGTGTCCAGGAATTCTATCTGTATGTTCAGTATGTGTATGCATATCTTTCACCTCCATAATTTATTCTTTCCATGCTTCTACTAATTCATATGCTTGTTTAATTCCGTCTGGCATGCCTACTCCAGTAAATGGCGTTCCAATCAATGCCAGCCCCGGATACTGTTCTGCCACATGTTTCATAATCGTAGCTACTCGTTCTTTATGACCTACTTCATATTGAGGCATACTTTTTTGTAATCGTACTACTTCCATCCATTCTGGATTTCCTGTGAATCCTAATATCTTTCGTATTTCTGAAAGTGCCAATTCACACAGCTCTTTTTCACTATGAGTATCCACCGTCGTATCTGTAGGTTTCCCTAAAAAGACACGTAATACAACTTTATCTTGCGGTGTCGTTTGTGGCCATTTACTAGAAATATACGTACATGCTGTTAATGGCGTCTCTGTACTACGGGTAATGACAAATCCTGTACCTTGCAATGGTTTTGTAAAGGCAGATTTCGGCAAACTCATGATGACAATGGCACAAGAAGATTGTTCCATATGCCGCAAGTCATCAAAATTTGCATCATCCTTGAAGAATGCTTCATAGGATTTCGGTGGAGTAGTTACTACAAGACGATCATAGGAGTCCCTACCTTGTTGTGTTTCCACTACATAGCACCCATCTGTGTAGGATACGCCTAGTACCTCAGAAGATGTGTGTAAAGAAACCTTCTCCGGCATTTGCTCCACCAGAGCATCTACTAATGACTCTAACCCTCCCGTTAATTGGGCAAATTGTCCTTCCGTAGCCGCCCCAGATTGTTTGCGCATACTTTGCATGGCCATCATACCTTTCACCAAGTTTCCGTGCTTTTGTTCTAATTGGCGAAATTCTGGAAAGGTACCGAGTAAACTTAAGCGTTTTAAGTCACCACCATAGATACCAGATAGGAGAGGCTCAATTAATAAATGAACTAGTTCATCCCCTAAATGGTAACGGAAAAAGTCATCGATACTCATATCCTCATTTCCTGGATATGGTTTCTTAAAAAAATCTAATCCAGCACGTAGTTTACCAGACCAACTCAATAAGCTAGACATGGCAAACGGTAAAAATTCTGTAGGAATCCCAATGATAGAACCACCAGGGATTGGTTTCATTTGCCCTTGATGATAAATATAAGATTCTCCCGTAGCATTGCGCACCAAGGTATCACCTAGGCCCAATTCTTTCACCAAATCTGTCATGGCTGTTTTTCTAGCTAAATACGAATCAGGCCCCACCTCCACTACATAGCCATCATGGCGTTTTGTTTGCACCTTACCACCCCAACGATTTGAGGACTCTAAAACATGGATTTCCCAATTAGGAAATGACTTGCCCATATAATAAGCGGTAGATAAGCCAGTTAAGCCACCGCCAATAATTGCTACTTTCATCTTACACCTCCTTCATGAGAGCTGCGATTACACTATCAACCATGGCATTTACAAAAAGACTATCTTGATCTGGCATACGTACTCGCACATACGATATACCTAACTGCTCACATTGTTCACGACATTCTATATCTAAATCATAGGACACTTCCATATGGGTGCAAGTAAAGCCGATAGGAATATATACCACATGCGTATATCCCTCTGCACTCGCTTGTTCTGTGATAGATTCTACCGTAGGCGTTAACCATTCTCCACGAGTACCTGCACTTTGCCATGCTAGGGTGGCATTAGGTAGCTTAAGCTTGTTTGCTATAGTTTGCATCACATGCTGTAGGCTATGCACATATCCATCATAGGAAATCCCCTTCATCAGTGGCACACTATGAGCCGTAAAGACATAATACGGTTTCGACGCAACTGGCAATGTATGTAACGTATCCTGTATTCGTTCTACCCAAGATTGTACTAATGTAGGTGAGTCCGACCAGTTCTTTACAATCTTCCATGCTTCGTTCATATATGGATCCAGTTGTTCAAGATAAGATGAATTTAAAGTATCTGTGCCATAGGGATTCATCATAAGTACCACTACCGCATTATAGTTGTTCAATTCCTTCGCTACGTCCGCAATAAGAGGCTCTATGTATTTATGTCCCTGTACTGCCGTTACCTTTGTTAAGGGTAAATGTTCTTGTACTTTTTCTTGTAATTTTTCAATTTGCCACGCTGTAGACTCCATTAATAAGGATTGTCCACCAATACGTTCATACTTATGACGTAAAACCTGTAATTCTTCCTCACTTGGTCTATGTCCTCTTCGTATGCGAGTGTAATACGCTTCTATATCATCTAAAGAACGAGGAGAACCATAATCTAACACTAATACACAAACTTGTTGTATCGTCTTATCCTCTGTCATGTACATACTCCACTATCTTTCGCAATACTTTAGGATTTGCATCTGGCACAACACCATGCCCTAAGTTAAATATATGCTTCCCATGGGCATCACCTTCCGCTAAAATACGATCAATTTCATGTTGAATTGTCTTCCAATCTGCAAATAAATAGGCCGGATCTAAGTTTCCTTGTAATGTTTGCGTAATACCCATAGCACTTGCTTCTGCAATGGAACATCTCCAATCACAACCGATTACATCTAAAGGCAATTCTTTCCACACTGGGAATAAATGCTTTGTCCCTACACCAAACATAGTAATAGGAATATGAGGATACCGCTCCTTAATGGTCCCAATAATTCGTTTCATATAAGGGAATACGCCGTTTTCATATTGCTCCATAGAAAGCGCACCAATCCAAGAGTCAAAAATCTGAATGGCCTGTACACCGGCTTTAATTTGTCCCTCCATATAGGTAATGGACATAGTCGTCAAACGTTCCATCAATGCATGCCAAATCTCTGGAGTTGCCACTAAACATTGGCGTGTTTTCTGATAACTTTTAGAAGGACCACCTTCAATCATATAACTAGCCAATGTAAAAGGAGCCCCTGCAAAACCAATCAACGGTACTGCAAGCATTTCTTTCGTTAGTATTTGGATCGTTTTCACCATAAAATCCAACGATTCTTCTACTACAATATCGTGTAAATTTGCTACGTCTGTTTGAGAACGTATCGGATTTGCAATAACAGGTCCTACGCCAGGTTTAATAGTTACATCTACACCCATAGGTACCAAAGGAGTCATAATATCTTTGTATAAAATAGCCGCATCCACATCATATTCATAAACGGGAAGAGCCGTTACCTTTGCACACAATTCTGGTTGATGAGTAATCTCAAATAGACTATATCGCTCTTTTATCTTGCGATACGCCTCTTGACTACGACCCGCTTGACGCATAAACCAAACTGGTCTACGGGACACCGACTCACCTGCAATCATTTGCAAATAATCTTGTCGTTGTTTCATATATAATTACACCTTACCTTTTTATTTAAATCAAACTTTGATTATACTTTCCATTGTACCATATGATAGATGTAATTACCTATATATTCTGTCACTAGTTATGGAATCCACATTGAAGATTTTTATAAGGCTGGTTTACAATTTGTAAATATACTAGTCAGTTACATATTAAGTCTAAGAACTTTTAAATAGGAGAATCATCTAATGCCTAGTCTTCCTAGCGATATGTTTTGCATCTTGATATACTCGGCTCCTAACATATGAGCAACTTCTTTGGCACGGTTCATGCGAACAAAACTGGTATCTGTATCGATGACCGTCGTTTGTATTCCTTGATTCGTAAGCCATCTACCGATATCATCTAGTCCCTGCAGTGATTGTAAGGTAACCTTCCCATCTGTAATGATTATGACCTTTGCCTGTACATGCCCTATTTGCGACACATCGATGCCTATCTGTTTGACCGCTTCCTTAATACCTTTCACAAAGGGCGTTTTGCCCCCAATACGAGCCTCTCCCAACGCTTTTGGGATGGTCTCGATATGCTGTGTCAATGGCACCAAGCATTGCGCCCCCTTCTTTTGAAAGGTGATGAGCGATACATACTGTCGTTTTACATACATCATCTGTACCAATTGTGAAAGTAACTTCTCCGTCCTCTTTAACCGTTGTCTCTGCCCCATAGATCCGCTTGTATCAACTACCAAATAGATGGCTTCTTTTGGCATTTCTTGATGCATAGCATATTTAACATCTTCTATTATTAGACGAATAGGTAATCTCTGATTACGTACAATCCCTTGTACAATCGTCGGTATCCATGCAATGGTTCTCCCAGTAGTTCCTTGACGATGTACCTTAGGTCCTCGACCGTCGGGACTGATATCTATGTGCTTCTTTGTCGCCACAGATTGCAACATCCCATTTAGATGTAACACCTGCGTTTCTACTGCTTCTGGAAGTATAAAGGACTCCTCTACCTTACCTCTATTGGACTCACATTGGTCCTCTCCGCTGGCATCTTGTTCTTCCTCAGTCCCCTCATGCCTAGTATCTAATCCATCTTCTGTCTGATTAGGTTCCTGAGTAGCTTCCTCTTTTGATGATCCACCATGAGATCCATCACTATCTACCGTCATCCCCTGATGAGCGCTTCCCATTGACTCACCACGGTCATTCTTCCTATCTATTCCCTGTGAGGTATTATCCTCTTCCTTTCGGTTTGAAGTCGTTTCTTCCGTTTTTTCTTGTCCCGTGCTTGTGTCCTCAGATGGCTTTCGGACAGATAAATCCTGTGTACCTCCATCTTGCTCTGTCCGAGGGTTCCCTAGGTTCTTCATCTTTTGTGGTAAGGTCCAAGGGAGTACTGTATCTACATCCCTAGGCTCCACAAACTGATGTCCTTTTTCTCTAGCTAAACCTATAGCCGCTTTTAGTAAAATATATTCCATCCCCATAAAGGAAATGTTGAATCTCTCTACTAGACTGGAAATATATGTATATATGCTATCATGCACCGCCGGATTTTCAAATGTATCCATCGCTAGTCCCACAGGACAAGTTTCTTCTTCTTGATGGAATCCATATGCATCTAGTGATGTTCCCTCGTGAAGAGTTTCCTCTCTGTGCTGACTCTCACAAGTGGCACCTATTTCATATGCTTCTACATAGTCCCTATCTGTTAGTACCTTCACCCTAGCGTCCCTATCCGGCGACTCTATAGAAATCCACACATCCATATCATAGACCCATTGAGATAGGCCTTCTGTTCCCGTATAGGTCGCAATGATTTGTAGTGGTCTTCCCGCTTCGTACCGCCGACTTTGCTCATAAAGAATACGTAACCACATGGACCGGTCAAAATGTTCCAGACCTTCACAGATGAGCAAATCATACACGTCCCAAGGATGTACTTGTTTCACAATTTGAGCTGTTTCTATGGTCCTTTGTATATCCAACACCTCATGCATAGCACTCACATCTGTGTGAGACATAATCATCATATAGCTTCGTCCCCTATCATGTAATGCTTCCAACAGGGCATATGTTTTTCCTATGCCTACTTCACCTGAGATAAGTAATGTCCGCAACAAAGGTTCTTGCAAAAAGAGATGAAGGCCTGTATGTATTTGTTCACTCATACCCTTCACCTCCTTTAACAAAATCTCTGGTTCTTCTACTATACCTCTGTTGTATCATAAGTAGCCCATAAATTCTCTAACATACTTTTATCAAATTCACGTTGCTCAAAGGGTTTCCGTTTCATCCGATGAGCTACCACAAGAGGTGTCAACTGTTTCAGATGCTCCATTGTCACACAGTTCTCCCCTTGTAACGCCGCTAAGGCCCGGCTGCTAGTGAGCAAGGTAATATCCGAACGATGCCCCTCTACCCCTAGAGTAATCGATATATTGGCAATCAATTCTAATAGATTTGTATCTACTGTAATCGTAGGCAACGCTTTACGAGCTGTTTCAATAGTGTTACGCAAGGCTTCATCCTCCTTGCGATAGGATTCAATAAAGGATTTGGGGTTATCTTCAAAAGCCAATCGACGACGCAAGACTTCCATCCGCAATGCTACATCCGTTTCTGCTTTTACCATCACAGATAAGCCAAAACGATCCAACAATTGCGGGCGAATAACCCCTTCCTCTGGGTTCATGGTGCCCACCAAAATAAATCGTGATGGATGACTATGGCTAATGCCCTCCCGTTCAACACGATTCACACCCATGGCCGCCACATCTAACAATGTATCCACTAAGTAATCCTCTAGTAAATTGACCTCATCCACATAGAGAATATTTTCGTGAGCCTCAAATAAAATACCTGGAGAAAACTCTTGCTTCCCCTCCTGTAGCATCCGCTCAATATCCAAGGTGCCCACCAATCTATCTTCCGTGCAATGCAATGGAAGATCCACCACTTTCATAGGTGTTCCATCACTATGCATAGGTAGCACCTTCGCTAAGCCTCGTACCGCCGTCGATTTCGCAGTTCCCTTATCACCTTGTATCAACACACCACCTACCCGTGGGTCTACCGCATTGAGGAGCAACGCCAATTTCATTTGTTCTTGTCCTACTAAGGCTGTAAAAGGATATATAATACTCATGTTAATCTCCTTGCCAACGTCCTTTGGTAGGGATAATTTCTATGCGCAATTGTCCATACCGTTTATCTCTGAATACATCTGTATCCATATCGAAGGCCCGTTTAATATACTCTGGCTGCAATACTTCTTCTGGCGCACCATCTGCAATGACACGATGCTCCCCAATGAGCAATAATCGTGTGCAGTATTTAGCAGCTAATTCTAAATCATGTACAACGGTAATGATGGTTTTTCCTTGCTTGCACAAATGTTGAAAGAATCGGAACATGTCATCACTATGACCTTTATCGAGGGATGAGGTAGGCTCATCTAAGAGCATAATATCTGTCTCTTGAGCCAGGGATTTAGCTAACAAAATGCGCTGTTTTTCGCCCCCGCTGACCTGTTCTAACCGATGATCTTTTAAATGCGATACTCCTGTATACGCCATCACTTCTTGCACAATTCGGCGATCTTCGTCGCTTTCACTATCCCACCAAGATTGATACGCATAACGACCAGTCATGACGATTTCTTCAGCGCTGAAAGCGTAAGGAATCTCCACTTGTTGTTGCATATAACTCATCGTTTTAGCAATAAAAGTATCCGATTGTTTCGCCAAATCTTGTCCATTTCCATAAATATGCCCCTCATAGGGTAATAGCTGGCGAATCGCTTTTAGCAATGTGGTTTTACCATTCCCATTCGCCCCAATGATACCAATACATTCGCCTTTGTAAAAGTCTTTGGTTACGTCTTGAACGATCGGTTGTCCATCACGACATACAGATACCTGTTCTAAGCGCAATACTACATCATTCATAGAGAACCTCCTTTCACTTTCAAACGATGTAAGAGGAATAAGAAATACGGTGTTCCTAATAAGGCCGTCATAATACCCACTCGTATATCAACAGGGTGGAACAAAGTCCGTCCCAATGTATCGCACAGCAGTACAAAACAAGCACCCCCTAAGGCAGAAGTAGGTATCACGAGGCGATGGTCAGGTCCCACTAAGAGGCGCACCATATGCGGCACCACGAGGCCCACAAAACCGATACTACCACCTACGCATACAGAAATAGCCGTCATCATAGCCGACAAGAGCAAGAAGATCATACGATACCGATTGGTATTCATGCCTACAGATCTGGCTTCTACTTCACCCATCACTAAAATGTTTAAATGTTTACTCAAGGCTATAATAATCCCTGTTCCTACGGCAATGGTAGGTAGCGCAATAGCCACATGATCCCATCGGCGATATTCTAAACTACCAACCATCCAGAATAGAAATTCTTTCAAACGATATTCATTCATCAACGTTAAAATTCCAGATGTTAAGGATCCCAATAGCATACTAATAGCCACACCTGCTAACAATAAAATACGAGGGTCCATTCGCCCTTTATACCAACTGAGGAGCATTGTAATGCCCAGCGCTGTCAAGGCGCCAATAAATGCAAAGGATGGCATGTAATAGGCACTCACCGATGACAACCCCAACGCTATCGCAATAACCGCACCTGTAGAGGCCCCTGATACAACGCCCATAATTCCTGGATCTGCCAACGGATTACCAAATACACCTTGAATTACCGTCCCTGCAATGGCCAAGGCCATACCAATTGAAATAGCTACTAAAATTCTAGGCAGGCGTATAAAATATAAAATTCGTTCTTGCTCCTCTGTTAAGTGCAAGAAATCACTAGCACTGACGGGAATAATTCCCATACACAGGGACATGACAATAAGCACCAATAGCAGTATCATCATGCCACTCATATAGAACCACGGTCTATTCATGCGTGCCATCTCCTTTCTCGCTCTCTCGAAGGATGCGCAAAATATCTTTCATAGATTCACCAATAAACTGATTCCCCGTATATAAATCTGATGCCGGCATGGTAACCACTCGACCTTCTCGAACGGCTCTAACCGTTTGAAGACCAGGATTATCTCGATACAAGGCTTGCCAAGCCATTTCGCTTTTGTCGTACACCGGTATGAGAATCACATTCGGGTCCATTTCAATAATACGCTCTTCTGTGAAAGCTGTCCTAGGTGCATAACCTAAATGACTTGGTCCGTTCACAAGACCCATGACACGGGTCATATCATCAAATAGGCTATCTGAACCTGCATAACCATCCATGGATGACATAGAAATCACTACTTGCCCTTTTGTTTCTGCAGATAGCGCTTTCACCTCTTCAATATCTTGTTGCATCTTAGCAGTCATGTCACGAGCCTTATGTTCTGCTCCAACAACCACTCCCAATCGCTCTACTAACTCTAAGGTTCCTTGTACCGTTTTAGGACTACTAACAATGACCACTGGAATCCCCATATGATCTAGTCCATCTAGTACATCTCTATTTGTATACTCAGGAGCAAGCACCAAGTCAGGGTGTAAATATACAATTTTTTCCACCGCATAGGAGTATAAAGAAACTTTCACAGATTTTGCCAATTCATAGTTCGGCCCATATCCCTTTGTTTTTGATAGAAAGCTAACAGCTCCTAATCGACTAGGCCCTACCATCTCTAATAGTATAGGTTCATAGGCAGAAGTTAAGGAAACGATTCGCTTGGCCTCTGCAGGTACTACTACAGAACGTCCCCAATCATCGATTACGATACGTTGCGTCCCTTCTACTACATGCGTTGAATCCCCCTGATCATTCCCTCCAATCCATGGATGATATCCTACTAGGAGTCCTAGTACAATGAATAAACATGCTATCCACAAGGTTTCATTACGTTTCATCATAATATCCCTCTAAGTCATCTTCCAAAGACATTGCCACATCGCGCAATCCTTCTTTGCGAGCCTCACTAGCCTTCCAAAGTCCTCGTTGTTCTGCTTCCAATAAAGTATGACAAATATCCCCTAAGGCCCAAGGGTTCACTTGGCGCATCCAATCCTGTATATTCTGATTCATGACATACTCATCTGTGTAGGCATCATACATCCAGTCTTGAATCATATCACTAGTAGCATCCCATTCATAGGTATGTTGTACATAGGAAGCCATATCAGAAGCCCCCTTATAGCCATGTTTCATCATACCCGCTATAAAGATAGGGTTCATTGGTTCACTGCGGAACTGGCGTTGAATTTCATCTTCTAGGGATCGTACTAAAATGTCTTTACGGTACGTTGTATCACCTATGAACGATTTCGGTTGTACTCCTTTGATAGATTCTACAGCTGCGATCATCCCCCCGTGGTAAGCATTGAAATCATCTGTGCTTAACAAACTAACCTCTCGGTTATCTTCATTTTTCACAGTTACTTCGATGGAACCTAATCGCTTCCGAAACTGTTGATGGCTTGGAATAATCTCACCTTGCTCATCATATCCATAACCACCCCATGTGACATAAGCATTGGCTAAGTCCTCACGAGTAGACCAATTGCTTTGTTCTAAAATTTGATTCACTCCTGCCCCATAGGCACCTGGTGCGTCACCAAAGACACGAATCGAAGCAGCTTTGATAGCTTTTTCATACTCCATACCTTCCTCTACTAACGCGGCTGTATCTAGGTCTATATGTTTCTTCACATAATTCACGCTATAGTCTTCAGCAAGAGCACCCACCATTTGCACAGCTTTCGCAATCCACATGACTCCAGAAGGCATCATGTCTCGAAATAAACCACTAATACGGCTCGTCACGTCGATACGTGGTCGCCCTAATTCCTCGAGAGGTATGACTTCTAAATCGGATACACGACTCCCTGTGTAAACGGGCCGTACCCCTAATAGATAGAATACTTCTCCCATACATTGACCGTGCGTGCGTTGTGTGTTGTCAGCCCACAAGACTATACCGATTTCCTCTGGATATCGCTGTTCTTCTCGAATATATTCATTGAGCAACGCATCCCCTAATTCACACCCGATGGAATAAGCAGGTACGGTCGGTAAAGTCCGTTCATCTACGCCATAAAAATTGCGCCCCATCGGCAGCACATCGATACCACTATTGGTAACAGCGCCCCCAATATTAGGCGGAATATACTTACCTTCCAAACCTCGTAACAATTGGTTCATTTCCTCTGTCGTTTGGCGCAACCCTGTGAGATAGGTCTTACACAAGGTTTCCTTTTGTGCATCGTCTGGCACACCATGCATGTCTAGGAACGCATCTATATAGCCAGCTTCTTCCTCTGTGGTTGGATTTTTCCCTAATATATGCAAACCACAGCGAATATGACGATTTTGGATGTCCATCAAATAGTTATGAATATCCCCTAACAGTTCTTCTGCCTCGTCTACACAAATGGATTCAGCTAAGGCTCGCCACTCTTCTTCACTGACAGATTTATCTGTTACAAAGTATGCCTGTCCACTCTCTTGATACCAGTCGAAGGATTCGCACAAATGCTCTAAATGGCAATCTTTTACAGAAGATAAAATATATCCTAGCACCACTTGCTCTTGGTTCATTTCCTGCGATTTTGTATGGTCATATTCGTCCAAATACCGTTCTAACGTTTCATAGTCACCATACAAGCCAGACCGTTTCATAGGTGGCGATAAATAACTAAGTAAGGCAGCATGACTACGCCGTTTGGCTTGGATACCTTCACCAACGATGGTTGTCCAGTACGGATAGAGATTAGGGAGATCTTCGATACCTAACTGAGGGTAACAATAGGAACTTAATGCCGTTCCCTTACCCGGTAACCATTCTAAGTTACCATGGGTTCCCATATGGATAGTCACATCGGCTTGAAATATCATGCGCACCCAATGATACACCCCTTCATAGTGATACGTAGGCGGAATATCTGGTGAATGGTACAATGCATCTGGGTTATCACTAAATCCACGTGGCGGTTGTACTAATACCCATACATTGCCAAAGGCCACTCCGGGAATAATGAGTTCATCCTCTTCTACAAATATCTTCCCTATAGGCTGTCCCCAATGTTTCAGTAGTGATTCTTGGGTATCACTATCCAGCTTTGAAAACCATGTCGTATAGGCTTGTTTCGGCAGTTTTGGGGCTTTCTCTACGGCTGAATCGGTCAAACAATCTACGTCATTGGTAGCATGTTTAGTCAGTATAGTCATGAGCTCCTCACTCGTTTGAGGGAGCCCTTCTACTGCATATCCTATCTGTTGTAATTCTTGTAACAGCCGTAATACAGACTCTGGAGTATCTAGACCACAAGCATTACCAATGTGGGAATTTTTCGGCGGATAATTATGAAGGAATAGAACAATCTTAACATTTGCCTTGTCTTTGCATTGTAATGTAATCCATCGTTTGGCTTGTTCTACCATTTTTTGAATGCCCTCAAGATATGGTTTAAAATAGTAGCCTCTTTCCTCAGAATATGTTCTAGTCCCTACAATATGACCGTCTAGAATGCCATCTATTTCTGGCAATGATAAGGAAAAGGATATATCCGATGGCTCTAACCCTTGAGATCTCCGTTGCCAGCTTTCAAAGCTCGTATACGTAACAAAGCCCTGTAAGATAGGGATGGCTAACTCAGCCATTTCCTCACGGCTTGCCCCCTGCAAGCCAATAATGGAAAACTTGCATGTATTAATGATGAGAGATATCGTCTCTTTCACTTGATGAGCAAATAACGTGTCCCAACACTCATACCATCGTAATTGTCCACCTGATTTACTGCTGTATTGACCAAATACTAATACCGGCGATAAGCCTTGTTCTAATGCACGATCATAGAGTGCATAAGGATAATCTAATTGACCTTGCACCCATTCATCTCGATAGAAGAATATGCCCACTACGGGACCATCATGGGTGTAATCCTTACGATATGCCTCATAAGATGGATAGACTTCCCCTTGCCTGCCTAAAATACCTTGGTACGGTAGTTCTTTCACCAGTTGTACTGGCCCTGTATACCCTCGTAAGGATAGCATATATTGGCACAGTCCATAGAAATTTTCTGTTCCACCTTGGTGCAAATAGTCCTTAATTCGATCAATACTTTCATCTGTAACACCATATCGCTGTACATCCGACGCTGAATCATGGAATAGTAATACATAAGGAACTCGTTTTTGTGTCATATATTTATGAATCCCTTTTACCAAAGGCGTATCTAACGTACTGCCTACATGAGTAAATAGAACTATATCCGCCATATCAATAGCTCGCTCAGCATCCGCTAACTCTATATTTTCGGATGATGACAGAAAGACTATGCCCAAGGACATAGTCTCATCTGTATACTTTTGTTCTATTTCTTTAGCCCACTGCCAATGTTTTGTCATGGATGTGATGAGTAAAATAGAATGTTTCATATCGTACCTACTAGAAATGATAGGAATAATTCACATAATAATTACGCGGTAAATCCCAGTATTCCCATTCGCCTTGAGAGATGACATTTTTACGATTTAACAAGTTATTTACATAGAATCCAATTGTTTGTGACTCATTCGGGCTATAGTTTACATGGGCATTTATATTGATAAACTCTGGATTGCGTTGTTTGTCCCGATTATAGGCACGAATACCCCAATAGGACGCAGCTAATCCAACTTGCCATTTATCTTTTTCATAATCTAAGGCTAGGTTTAACTCTAATTTAGGAGCTGTTTGTACCCAATCTTTTTTATTAACATCTTGTTTTTTAGGATTAGAGTAGGATGCACCTAAGGTCATAATTATATCACTAGTTACATACGATTTATACTCTGCTTCAACCCCTGTATTGCGGAATTCTCCACCATTGATACGAATAGTTTTACGATTTCCATCAAGAGGATTCTCCGCCCAATCAAAGAAATTTTTAAATTTCATGTGATACAGACTAACACGCCAAGAATCTCTCTTATTAGCTTGTTTATACCCAATTTCATAATTCCAACCTTCTTCTGGTTTCAATTTGCCACCTGGTATTTTCATATACTCAGAAGGTTTAATTTTTTTAGGATCTGTTACCCATTTAAAAGCATCATGAATATTCGGCATTGTAAACGCTTTACCTATATTCGTATAGATGGATTTTGAACTATCAATCTTGTACAAGGTTTGCCATTGTGGTGTAAATACTTGTTGATCTTTAATCGGATCATTAATAACTTGGTATCGACCACCAATAGTAGTGCTGAAAGATGGAGTAATCTGGAATTCATAATTACCATATAATGCTACAATATTACGTCCTGCTTTTACCATGTGATTCGCCTCTGATTTACCATGGTATGCTTCATGAATTGCCTGCACCCCTAACACTGCTTTATTTGTATCCTTATGCGCCTTCCAAGTATGCTGTGCCTCTACACCCACTTTATAAGCACCATAATTATAAGGGCTTTGCACATACGCAGGTTTCGCTAAACTGTTGCTTTCGCCTATTAATCGACGAGTATTAAAGAATACGCTTGCTTTCGTTGTTGCATCCTCATAGACAATAGATCCATTATTTTTAATATCTCGATAATGCCAATATTTGGTTTCTGTTAAAGCCGATTTTTTCGGTGTCCATTTTGCCTTTGGTATGGTACTAATTTGTCCATATGTAGAATCGCTTTGTTGACGCATATAGTTAATTGTTACATAATCATGTGGCTTCACATTCACCGCTATATTATGAGCATACCCCTTATCACGTGTATTGTAGTAATCAAGCCCTGTTCTATTTGGAGATGTTCTCGCTTGTGCCCCATAGTACTCTTTTGATGTGGAAATTTCAATTTTTTCAGTGCCTACAGTAGTCGCATATTTTTTATAGCCTTCATTACCAATGCCCGTTTCAATTGTACCATGCGCTTTCGTTGGTGTTTTTGTAATCACATTCACAACACCTCCTAATGCTTCGGAACCATATTGTGCAGACGCAGCACCGCGAACGATTTCAATGCGTTCAACATTATCCATCATCAGACCATTTAAACTGTTTTTACCATCTAAATTGATAGGTGCACCATTCACTAAGACCAAGGCGCTTCTATCTAAGCCACGGATATTCGTACGACTTTCCATACTGCCAAACTCTAATCCTAAGGGTCCATAACTAAAAGTTGTGATACCTGTAGCCTGTCCTACTGCGTCAAAAATACTCTTCGCTCCAGAGTTTTTCAAGTCTGCTTGATCAATAACCGTAACAGATGCTGGTGTTTCTAAATCTTTTGTCTCAAACCGTTGTGCTGTCACAACCACTGGATTAAGTACCGTTACAGGTCCTAAATCTGTTATAGATTGTGCTTTTACTATACTTACCGTAGAACCTACAATTCCTGCAAGAACTGCTAAATATAATGCCTTCCCTTTCATCATTACTTCCTCCTAACTGTAGCCCTTGGCTACCATCTACGTGTATCCACATGCCCATTGTGGAACGCAGCCTATTACCCTTTCAGTCAAAGGATTTTACCATGCAATTACTCATGCTCTTTCATTGCGTGTAAAAATATATTTTTAGTATATCATACTATAAGTTTCATATGGTAGTAAAATAAATTTTATTTATCAACTATCACGGTGCATCAAAATCAATATTGTATCTGCAGGGATTAGCTTATCAGTCCCTTGTCACCTAGCATATTTTCTTACATCGTAGGAACATATACTAGTAGCCCTACCTCAAAGTACACAAAAAGCCGCCACAGCTGTGACGGCTTTCATTATATATTAATGTTAATTTTATTTTAGTATACCTCGTTCCAATAACAAGTGACGTATCGTCATGATAGGATGCCTCCATAGCATACGAGGTCCACTATAGCGCATAACTTGTCGAATTTTTTCACGATAGGTAGGTGCATAGCAATGTGTTTTACACATGGAGCAAAACGTTTTCTCTTCCATATGAGGACATTGTTCAACTCTTGTCTCGGCATACTTCACAAGATCCTCACAATCCGTACAAAGTTCTCTTGCTTTTGTTCCATGATGACCATGGCAATAGATTTCTATCATATGGCGAACGATTTTTAACTCTAACAATCGTTTTTCCATAACCTCTGTAGATTTCTTTTTTTGATCACTCATACGTAATACCTATGCATTCATAGTGTAATTGGCAAAAATGTTAACAACATGGCAATAAATATAGCTGGCAACAAGTTTGCCACTCGAATTTTATTAGGCCACAATACATTAATGCCTACACAGAAAATTAAGATAGATCCCACATAGGATAAATTATCAATCGCCTCTGGGGTCATAAGCGGTGCCGCTAAATGAGCTAAGCCCGTAATCATCCCTTGGGTAATCCCCACTGGTAAGAAGGAGAACAAGGCTCCTTTTCCCATGGAGGATGCCATGACCATCACAATAATACCATCTAAAATACTTTTAACAACCATCGTACTATAATCACCAGTCAAACCATCTTGGATGGATCCAATGACACCCATGGCTCCTACCGTAAATGTCATGGATGCCGTAATGAACGCATTGGTAAACTGCGGATCACGGCTATTGCCAGTTTTTAATTTCAACCATTCTCCAATGGCAGTAATACGTCGATCAAAGTCGATGAGTTCCCCTATGATAGCCCCTAGAACCATAGAGATAATCATCATCATAGGTCCCGTTGTATGCAAACTATCGCTAACAATAACCAACATATATTGCATTGTGCCACTCATTCCTAAGAGAAGGATAATGATGCCACATACCATCATGAGCGTTTCTTTTAAATTCTCTTTCATACGGTGTCGAATAAAGAGTCCTAATAAGCTACCACAAATAATCAACACCACATTTAGGATGGTTCCCATACCATGCATTGATTGCTCCTCATCTTTCTAAAAAATTACTACACTGTCGTCTCCATCCACTTCATGCACACGAACTTGCACCGTCTCCAAGTGGGAGGTAGGAATATTTTTCCCTACATAGTCAGCTCGTATAGGTAGTTCCCGATGCCCACGGTCTACCAACACAGCTAATTGGATGGCGCTCGGTCTACCCGCATCCATCAGTGCATTCAAAGCAGATCGAATGGTGCGACCTGTGAATAATACATCATCTACAAGAATCACAATTTTACCCGTCGTATCCATCGTAAACGGAGGCCCTTCCTTCGGTTGATTGCTCCGATCATCTCGATACAAGGAGACATCCATTGTTGCCACATCTACTTGAATCCCTTCAATGGCTTCAATTTGAGCTTGTAATCGTTTTGCTAGATATACACCACGGCGCTCAATACCAATGATTAAGGCATTAGATAATCCTTTATTACGTTCCAAAATTTCGTGCCCAATACGACGAATGGCACGCATCATGCCAGCTTCATCAATTAAGATACGTTCTTCCATAGTATCACTCCTTATCGATTATGCTCTTTCGCATACTCAATACATGCCAAGAAATCTTCCGGCAATGGTGCTTCAAAATGTAAGTCTTCCCCTGTGATAGGATGTTTCACAGATAAAGTTTTAGAATGCAAAGCCTGCCCCACAATAGGGAAGTCCATTTTGCGGAATCCATAGAATGGGTCATTCACCACAGGATGTCCAATATAAGCTAAATGTACACGAATTTGGTGAGTTCTACCCGTTTCTAATTGGCATTCTATTAATGTATGCTTACCATATCGCTCCAATACTCGGAAATGGGTTACTGCTTCCTTGCTATTTTCAAAGACCACAGCCATTTTCATACGATCTTTAGGGTGGCGACCAATAGGGGCTTTTATAGTGCCTTTTTCTTCTGCAATATTACCCTGTACTAATGCATAGTAGGTTCTGGTAGCACTATGTTCTTTCACTTGCTCTGCTAATCCCAAATGTGCTTCATTATTTTTTGCTGCCATCATAACACCCGATGTATCTTTGTCTAAGCGGTGCACAATGCCAGGTCGAATCTCTCCATTAATACCAGATAAATCTTTACAATGAAAGAGAAGTGCATTTACCAAGGTCCCAGAATGGTTACCCACCGCAGGATGCACTACCATCCCACGAGCTTTATTCACCACGATCATATGGGAATCTTCGAAAAGAATGTCCAGTGGAATATTTTCTGGTTCTACCTCCACCTCGTGCACTTCTGGAATGATTACAAGGATATCACTGCCCTGTGATAGTTTCAAATTCGATTTACCCGTTTTACCATTCACTTGTACATGGCCTTCTTTCACTAAGGATTGTACATAGCTTCGCGACTGACCAAGTTCTTTTGTGAGGTACACATCTAATCGTGTACCCTCATCTTGAACATCTACTATATATTGTTTTGTTTCCATTATTTACCTCATCGTTTCTGGCTTTCATAGGACCAAAAATATAGAATCAATAAAGGTACACCAATGCAAATACCAATATCTGCAACATTGAAAATAGGCCATATCCGGAAATCAAAGAAATCCACTACACCACCTAAGTATAAACGATCCCAAGCATTTCCTAAGGCGCCGCCTAAGAGTGTACCTGTACCAATTCGTGCATATATTGGGGCTGTAGCTAATTTTTTACGCCCCATATACATAGCACCTAGTAACAGTACCACTACTAGCAATAATATCCATCGTTGGTTCATCAGCACACCAAAGGCAGCCCCATGGTTTACAATATAGGTCCAATGAAATACATCAGGTACAACTGGCACAGATTCACCTAACCGAAAGTGGCTGCGTACATACCATTTTGCTACTTGATCAAGTACAAAGGTTAAGATACTTATGATATAAATCATCGTTTACGCCCTCCACGATCAGCCCATTGTTGTAATAAAGCACCTAGGTCCTGTTCTTTTTCTCGACGGTTTCCACCATTGCCTTTATTTCTATCTCGCCTAGAACTACCTTTTGAGTTTTTAGGATTTCTAACCTGTTGTCTTTCACCTTTTTGTTGTTCATTATTTTTATGTTGTGTATCTCGACGAGGCTTTCCAGTGCTATTATATCTACGACTTTGGCGGTTTGGATCTTTTGGCTTTTCTCGTTTCATAGATAAACCGATACGATTGCGTTTTGTATCGACAGAGATAATCTCCACTTCGATAATATCTCCTACTGCCAACACATCGGATGGGTGTTCATGATAGGCGCAAAACTCGCTTTTATGCAGCAGTCCATTGATTTTCACACCAAAGTCTACAAAGGCCCCAAAGTCCACCACATTATGAACCGTTCCTTTTACCACGGTACCGACTTGAACATCTTCCAAACTCATAATTTGTTTACGAGTCATAGGTGCTGGTAAATCTTCCCGTGGGTCACGACCTGGTTTTTGCAAGGCTTCTACAATATCTCGCACGGTCGGTACACCAGCATCTAGCTGTCTCGCCAACTCTTCCACATCCACCGCTTGAAGTTTCACTTTTACCATTTCCAGCATCGCTTTATCTCGTAAATCTTCTAAGGACATCCCCAATTGTGTAAGCACTCCTCTGGCAATCTCATAAGACTCTGGATGGACTGGCGTCGCATCTAACGGGTTCTCCCCTTTACCGATGCGCAAGAAACCGGCACATTGTGTAAAGGCCGCAGGGCCTAAACGTGCTACTTTTAATAATTGTTTACGGCTAGTAAAAGCACCATGTTCCTTACGGTAGGCAATAATATTATTTGCCACGGTGCTAGAAATACCTGACACATGCTTTAAAATTGCTGGAGATGCTGTATTGAGCTCTACACCTACATGGTTTACCACAGTTTCTACCACTTGATCTAAGGTGGCGCCCAATTGTTTTTGATTCACATCATGTTGGTATTGACCGACACCGATTGATTTTGGATCAATCTTCACAGATTCCGCCAATGGATCTTGTACACGGCGCGCAATAGATACAGCACCACGGATAGATACATCTAAATCTGGCAATTCTTCGATAGCCAACTTAGAAGCAGAGTATACGGAGGCACCTGCTTCATTGGTAATAATATAGTGACAATCTAAGCCTTCTTCAGCAATCATGGCAGATGTAAATTGCTCTGTTTCATAAGACGCCGTACCATTGCCGATAGAAATCAAAGTAACACCATATTGACGGATTTTCTTAGCCAATTCTTGTTTGGCGCGCTCTGCTTGTTTATCACTCATCGTAAGATAGTAAGCACCATAATCTAGGACATTACCCTCCCTGTCGATGATAGCCATTTTACAACCTGTACGATACCCTGGGTCTAAGCCCATGATGACATGTCCAGATAAAGGTGCTTGCAGCAATAGATTGCGCAAGTTCGTCCCAAACACTTTGATAGCCTGTTCTTCTGCTTGCTCTGTCATAGTATTCCGTGTTTCCCGCTCTAAAGATGGATATAATAGACGCTTATATCCATCAGCAATCGCCTCAGCAATATACGAGTGCTCTACCCTAGTATCGCCTTGTACTGTATCTACCATATATTGGATAAAGGTTTCATCCGATACCACAAAGCTAACTTTTAAAGCCCCCAAGGTTTCCCCTCGGTTCATCGCTAATACACGATGGGATGGGACTTGACGAATGGGTTCCTTGTATTCTTCATTGTACTGTAAGAATCCTTGGTTTACTTCTTCTTCGCCTACTAGCTCTGTTTTCATATGTCCTGTTTCCCACATGGCTTTACGCAAATATTGGCGAACATCTGCTCGTTCACTCGTTTCTTCTGCTACAATATCCATCGCCCCTTGTAAAGCATCTTCCACAGTAGGCACTTCTTCATTAAGGTACTCTGCCCCCATTTGGCGTAACTTGTCTTCTGTAGTAATTGTGAACAAGGCTTGTGCTAACGGTTCCAAACCACGGTCTCTAGCCATGGACGCACGAGTTCGTTTTTTCGGACGGAACGGCAAATACAAGTCTTCTAACTCTTGCAATTTCATAGCTTTCGTAATGGCTAAGGACAATTCTTCTGTCAATTTGCCCTGTTCTTCGATAGATTTTGTCACTTCTTCCTTACGCTGCAACAAATTGCGCAAATATTTCGTCCGCTCTTCGATATCACGTAATTGTTCATCTTTTAGCTCGCCAGTCACTTCTTTTCGATACCGTGCAATAAATGGTACTGTATTGCCCTCATCTAATAAAGTTATAGCCGCTTCTACTTGATGTGGCTTTACCCCTAATTCTTGGGCTATCACTACATGTATTTCCATTCTATTTCCGCCTTTCATAAGTTACAAAATCATAGGCCAAGTCCTCTTGCCCAGCGCCAGGTGTACGCTCTATTTCAATCCATTCTGGCTTAGTATGCTCAGTAAATGTCACATCCCCGGTGAAAGCCTGATGTAACTCTGTCACATACAAACGATCTGCATAAGGCGCCATACTTGTATACACCTGCGCCCCGCCAATACAGTACACCATATCTAGGCCCTTAGCTGCCTGAACTGCATCCTCTGGACTATGAAAGACTTTCACGCCCTCATAAGGTGGTACATAATCCAATTGAGATGTAATCACCCAATGTTCACGATTAGGTAACAAAAACGGTAAGGACTCTAATGTTCTACGCCCCATAATAATAACGTGCCCCGTCGTACGCTCTTTAAAATATTTTAAATCTTCTGGAATGCGCCAAATCAACTGATTGTCCTTACCTATAACGCCATTCTCAGCCACTGCTACAATCATTGCTAACATAGATAACTCCTTACACAGCCACGGTCATAGATAGTTTCCCTAAATGCTCATAACCTTCTAACGTAATATCTTCTGGTTTGAAATCATAGAAATTCTTAACATCTGGGTTTAATTGTAACACCGGAGCCTCTAAGGCTTCATTCTTACGCTCTAATTGTGTGCGTAAGGCTTCTACATGGTTTTCATAGATATGCGCATTATTGATAACATGCGTGAATTGCCCTGGCTGTAATCCAGATACTTGGGCAATCATATGCACTAATGCGGCATATTGAGCCGTATTAAAAGGCACACCTAATCCCATATCTCCACTGCGTTGGACAAGCATACAGTTTAAACGACCATCAGTGACATCCCATAATGTTTCATAAGCACATGGCTGCAAGGCCATATCTGGTAAATCCTCAATATTCCACAAGGTCACAATCATACGACGGCTTTGCGGATCGTTTTTCAGCATATCTAACAAATTGTCCAATTGCTTATACTTTGCAATTTGGTAACCATAGGCCTTGCCGATTGTGCCATCCTCACGCATCCATTCATCCCAAACTTTTACATTCATGGCCTGCAACTGGCGCACATCATTAGATTGCATCTGCCAAATCCAAAGTAATTCTTTAATGGCCGTTTTGAAAGCTACAAATTTCGTGGTTAAAATAGGAAATTCCTCAGCTAAATTGAATTGCATCACTTGATGCGGTAATTTATAGGTCGCAATGCCTGTACGATTGTTGGCATAATATCCATGATCTAATATATTTTCTATAATTCGTAAATATTGCGTATCTGCTAAACTCATCTATGCCTCCTTGTATGCCAAAATACTCTAAACTGTATCAGTATATATTATTTGTATTTGCATCAGTATTTATATCTATATCTGTCTTTAAATTTATAGGAATATATATATTAATAATCACAGTAACAGGTGTATTGATTTCTACAGTGTTATCTAAATTAACTTCTACATTTCCACCTCTAGCTATATTCTACCCTTAAACTCAGCAATAACTTTCAAAAATTCATTGCCGTATTTGCATAGTTTCATATCGCCCACACCTTTCACATTCGCCATATCTCCTAAAGTCAATGGTTCTTTTGCTACCATATCCAATAACGTAGCATCAGAAAAGATCATGAACGGTTTTACCCCTTCTGTTTTTGAAAGTTCCAAGCGATGCACACGTAATGCCTCAAATAAGGAGTTTTCTTTAGTAGCTTTCGCCACGCCGGCTACACTAGATTTCCCACGCTTTTGTAATGGTCGATGCTCTCCTACTTCGATGGGTACATCTTTTACCGTTACACGTCCAGCTAATACTTCATGTCCCTGTTCCGTAACGGACAGAATAGGATATTGTCCTCCCGAAGAGGTAATATACCCCATCGCCATTAAGCGCTTAATAAAGCCTTTTACATCTTTATCTGCCCAACGATTTAATTTACCAAATACGGATAATCGGTGTAAGCGAAACTTCTCAATGCGCTCCGTCCGATTCCCACATAGGATATCTGCAATCATGGTCACTCCATATCGTTCTTCTGTATTCCAAATCGTCTGCAATACGGCACCCGCCTCGGCTGTTACATCCACAGCTACTCGTGGTTCATCACAAGTACTGCAATGATGACATTGATCCCAAGGCACTTGCTCTCCAAAATAAGACAACATAAATTTACGCAGACACAAAGGAGTATGACAATAATCGATCATAGTTTGTAGCATATTCCGCTCAATCCGTTGTCGTTCTGGTGGCAAGTCACTTTGACTTAGAATATATTGATGCACTGCCACATCTTGCCCATTGTAGAGCAAAATACAATCTGCATCAGCTCCATCCCGTCCAGCACGGCCTGCCTCCTGGTAATAACTTTCCATATTTCGTGGCATTTGATAATGGATTACATATCGCACATTACTTTTATCGATGCCCATGCCAAAAGCATTGGTGGCTACCATAACTTGTACTTCATCGAAGGCGTAACGATTCTGTTGGTACTTACGCTCTTCATCAGATAAGCCACCATGGTAATAGCCTGCTTTCACGCCGTATCGCAAAAGCTCACGATATACCTTTTCCACATTCGCCCTAGTGGCACAATAGACAATCCCCACATCATTTGGATTGTGTAGCACATAATCCCGTACATATTCCATACGCTTGCTTTCGTGAATCACAGAAAACGCTAAATTAGGACGATCAAATCCCGTAATATGCACACGCGCATTCTCCAATCCTAAGAGCTGTTTCATATCACGCTCAACTTCTTCCGTAGCGCTGGCTGTGAAAGCCCCTACCACAGGTCTATGGGGCAAGCTCTTAATAAAAGGTCCTATAGCCGTGAAAGAAGGCCTAAAATCATGCCCCCATTGTGACACACAATGAGCTTCATCAATAATCACTTGGCTAATTGGTAGTCCTCTTAAAAACTCGCAGAACCCTTCAGATTCTAATTTTTCCGGCGCCAAGTATAATAATTTAATCCGCCCTTCACGTAAATAATACAGAATTTTATTTTGTTCTTCTCGACTGAGCGTACTATTCATATACGCTGCTGGCATGCCTTGCTCTTTCAAAGTATCCACTTGATCCTGCATCAAGGAAATCAATGGAGAAAAGACAATGGTAATTCCTGCCTTTAGCATAGCAGGAATCTGAAAGCAAATCGATTTACCTGCTCCCGTAGGCATGATTCCTAACACATCTTGGTTCTCTAACAAAGCTGTCACCGGTACCTCTTGAGCAGGGCGAAAACTGGAATATCCATAAAAATGTTGCAATGCTCGTAAAGCTCTAGCATCCATATGTCTTTCCTCCTTTCTAATGCACTCATTCATCTAATTGTATCTATTTATTATACCATTTTTATAGATACCTATAAACTATTCCGACAAGAACTCTCCTTTCTTTTCCATAGTCATTGCCTATATCGTTATATGCACCTTACAGTTTTTTATACTATTCCCTTAGTGTAATAATTTCTTTCGTCATGAACTAGCAGACATACCTATCTTGTTACACATTCCCCTTAAGACAGTACCTTCCTTACCGCACGTTATAACTTCCTAACAAGACCTACTAGGATTTATAATCGTGTCCATACACATTCGTAGGAAAGATATACTAATTCTTACAGCCCCAGTGATTACTAAATATATGCTTTATGCTCGCCTCATCCCTAAGTATATTCTACAAAAAAATGTTGGCACCACTCCCAAAGGAGTAGCCCCAACATTTCATTTACTAGGTATATGTAATTATAAAATATGCATTTGCTCTGATGCGTCGAACTCCGCTTGGATTTTTTTACTTGGATCATGGTCTAATAAACTAACTACGAAGATAGCAATGGTAGACAAGATGAAGCCCGGTACGATTTCATACAAGCCGAACCAACCAAATTGTTTCCATACAAGAACGGTAATGCCACCCACTAAGATACCTGCGATACAACCTTTTAGAGTCATGCGTTTCCAAATCAAAGAGATTAAGATAGCTGGACCGAACGCAGCGCCGAACCCAGCCCATGCATAGGCAACCATCGTCAAGATGTAGCTTTGTGGATTCACTGCCATCACAATGGCAATGGCAGATACAATCAATACCGTAGCACGGCTAACCATGACAAGCTCACGATCCCTTGCATCACGAGCAAATACATTACGATATAAATCTTGAGACACAGAAGAGGCGGTCACCAACAATTGCGCGGAAGCTGTACTCATGATAGCCGCCAATACAGCAGACCAAATTAAACCAGCAATGAACGGGCTAAAGAGACTTTCACTCATCACAAGAAATACTGTTTCTGCATCAGCATCTACTAACGGTGTTGTTAAGTATACTTTACCAACAAGACCCACTGCCACCGCAGCCAACAAGGAGATAACCACCCAAATCATGGCAATGTTCGTTGCTTTTTTCAACTCTTTCGCATCGGAAATTGCCATAAAACGTACTAAGATATGCGGTTGACCGAAGTAACCAAGACCCCATCCTAGGCTAGAAATGATACCCACCACCAAGGTGAAAGTATCTTGTTCCGGCCCCCAAATGGACAAGCCAGCAGGGAACTCCGTAGCAATTAACTGCGCCGTTTCCACAGGACCACCTAAATACATGGCTGCCGTCACAGGCACTAGCAAGATGGCAAAGAACATCATCATCCCTTGGATACAGTCTGTCCAACTTACAGCTAGGAAACCACCTAGGAAGGTGTAGAAAATAACTACGCCTGCTGTAATAAATAGAGAGGTCATATAATCTAATCCAAAGATAGTATTAAATAACTTACCACCTGCTACGAATCCTGAGGATGTGTAAATTAAAAAGAAAATAACGATAAAGATAGCAGAGACTACCGGCACAATTCTTGATGTATCATGAAAACGGTTTTTCAAGTAATCCGGTATGGTCAAACTGTTGTTCGCTACCTCTGTATAGTTGCGCAATCGTTTCGATACAAACACCCAGTTTAACCACGTTCCCAATGCTAAACCAATGGCAATCCATAACGCCGATATCCCTGTTGAGTAGGCAAATCCAGGTAAACCCATCAACATCCATCCGCTCATATCAGATGCTTCTGCACTCATGGACGTGATCCAAGGGCCCAGCTGGCGACCTCCTAAAATATAGTCGTCTAAGCTATTAGACTTGCGGTAATAATATACCCCGATGTACATCATGAGGCCTAGATACAATGCAAATGCCCCAATCACTTCAAAATTGTTGTACACCCTACTCCTCCTTTCCTAATCCTTTCAGCTTTACTTAAAATTCTATAGAATGCATTCAGCATTAATCTGTTTTATTATATCATAAAAATATCTTCTCGTTACTACTTTATTTTATTATTATATGTTGCATGTTGCAATACAATTGTTTATAATTTAACTAACATAGTAAACTGAAAGGAGAGCCTCATGAAATCTGCTAGTGTTAATGTCCGAATTAATGAAAATATCAAACAACATGCTGAAGCTATTTTAGAAGACCTTGGACTAAGTCGCGCTGTTGCTATTGATTTGTTTTATCGGCAAATTATCCTACATAAAGGATTACCTTTTGATCTAAAGTTAAATACACCACCTCTTAGTACAGCTGACTTTAGTCCTTCAGAATTAGAAGATATTTTATCTCGTGGAGTCGAAGAAACAAACAAGGGTCATGGACGTTCTGCTAAGGAATTTTTCACTACTTTACTAGGAGAATAATTATGGAAACCTATGATATACAGCTTTCAGCATTTGCGGAATACAATTTATTAAATATCTATTGCTACATAGCTGAATCTTTCTCAATAGAAACAGCTAAATACACTTCGCAAAAAATTTATAAAGCTATAGAGAGTTTGTCATATCTACCGCATCGATATCGTATTCTAAGTGTATCTAAGTACACCAAAAATGTATACCATATCTATTCTTTCGAGAAATATGACATTTATTATAGTATCAACGAAATACATCATACAGTTACCATTCTTGCCGTATTAAACCAACGTCAGGCTCCTAATTATAGCTTGTTTCTACAGGAACTTTCAGCAGTATACGGAAAATACATATAGACTTTATGCAAAAAGGACCCCGAGGGGTCCTTTTTCATATTCACATATTCTTATCGTTTGATGTTATAAAACACATCGCTACCACGGTATTGTGCTGTTTCTGCCAACATGTCTTCAATTCGAACTAATTGGTTGTATTTCGCTACGCGTTCAGAACGAGCCGGAGCACCAGTTTTGATTTGACCAGCATTCACTGCTACTGCGATATCAGCAATTGTGGAGTCCTCTGTTTCACCAGAGCGGTGAGAGATAACTGCTGTATAGCCTGCACGTTTTGCCATTTCAATAGCATCAAATGTTTCTGTCAATGTACCAATTTGGTTCACTTTGATCAAGATTGCATTTGCTGTATTCTCTTTGATACCACGAGACAAGCGTTCTGTATTGGTTACGAATAAATCGTCACCTACTAATTGAACAGTTTTGCCAAGGCGATCTGTCAATAATTTCCAGCCTTCCCAATCTTCTTCTGCTAACCCATCTTCGATGGAGTAGATTGGATATTTTTCGCAAAGTTCTGCATAGTATTCTACCATTTCAGCAGCTGTTTTCACTTTGCCTTCACCAGCTAAGTGATACTTACCATCTTTGTAGAACTCAGAAGATGCCGCATCGATAGCAAATACAATATCTTTACCCACTACAAGACCTGCTTTTTCAACAGCTTCCGTAATCACTTGTAAAGCCTCTTCATTGGATCCTAAATTAGGAGCAAACCCACCTTCGTCACCTACACCAGTAGCCAAGCCTTTTGCTTTCAATACAGATTTCAATGTATGATATATTTCTGCACAATAGCGCAATGCTTCCATAAAGCTAGTAGCCCCAATTGGCATAATCATGAACTCTTGGATATCCACGTTATTATCTGCATGGGCTCCACCATTCAAAATGTTCATCATTGGCACTGGCAATTCTTTTGCATTTGTACCACCAAGGTATTGAAACAATGGTAAATCATAAGATTCAGCCGCTGCACGAGCTACTGCCATAGATACACCTAAAATAGCGTTGGCACCTAATTTTGCTTTATTAGGAGTGCCATCCAATTCAATCATAATACGGTCAATGGCCACTTGCTCAGACGCATCAAAGCCTAAAATAGCAGGTCCAATGATATCGTTCACATTTGCTACCGCCTGTAATACACCTTTACCCAAGTAACGTGGAGACTCGCTATCGCGTAATTCTACCGCTTCAAATTGACCAGTGGATGCGCCAGATGGAACTGCTGCACGACCGATCGTGCCGTCTTCTAAATACACTTCTACTTCTACTGTTGGATTGCCACGGGAATCCATAATCTCTCTTGCGTATACATCAGTAATTACTGCCATTGTTACTTCTCCTTATTGTACTAACAAACTTTCACCACTCATAGCTTCAGGTTGTTCTATACCACCTAATGCCAACATGGTTGGTGCCAAATCACATAACCGACCTGGTCGCAAGGTCACACCCTCTGGAGCACCCACTAAAATAAGTGGCACCGGATTCGTGGTATGCGCTGTGTGTGGAATTTCTGTGGTATGGTCCATCATGACCTCAGAATTTCCATGGTCTGCTGTAATCAACAATTGTCCATTCATATCTTGAATAGCTTTCACGATTTTTGAAAGCCCTGCATCTACAGCCAAAATCGCCTGTTTTGCGGCTTCGAAATCACCCGTATGGCCCACCATATCTGGGTTTGCATAGTTCAAGATAATCATATCATACTTACCACTACGAATAGCGGCCACAACCTTTTCTGTTACCTCTGGGGCACTCATTTCTGGTTGCAAATCATAGGTAGCAACCTTCGGAGATGGCACTAAGACTCTATCTTCCCCAGGGAACACATCTTCCTTGCCACCATTAAAGAAATATGTCACATGAGCATATTTCTCTGTTTCTGCAATGCGCAATTGACGGTAACCGCCCTTGGATAATACTTCTCCTAAGGTATCTGTTAAAAGCTCTTTATCATACACCACAGGTACTGGCAAGTCCGCTTCATAGCGTGTCATACTCGCCACATAGGAACCTTGCAATACATATTTTCGTTCAAATCCAGTGAATTTAGGGTCTACCACAGCACGTACCAATTGACGAGCTCGGTCAGGACGGAAGTTAAAGAACAAGATCGCATCGCCATCTTGCATACCTTTGTACCCTTCCGCCACGGATGGAATGAGAAATTCATCTGTCGTTTCCTCTGCATAACTGCGTTCCACCGCTTCATGGGCACAAGCGACTGATGTACCACTACCACAGACTATGGCATTATACGCTAGTTGTACACGCTCCCAACGTTGATCACGGTCCATGCCGTAATAACGGCCACCTACAGTAGCAATGGAGCCTAAACCCAATGCCTTGCAGTATAAAGCGATATCATCAATATAGGCCAACGCACTTTGCGGCGGTACATCACGACCATCTAAGAAGGCATGGATATATACAGTTCCCACACCGGCATCCTTAGCGCCACGAAGTAAGGCTTTCAAATGGTCAACATGAGAGTGAACGCCCCCATCCGATAACAATCCCACTAAATGTAAAGCTTGTTTAGCCCCTTCTTCATAGGCTTTCACCAAAGTGGGACGAGTGAATAAGGTCCCTTCCTTCGCTTCTTTCGTAATTCGCGTCAACTCTTGGTACACAATACGTCCTGCACCAATGTTCAAATGGCCCACCTCAGAGTTTCCCATCTGTCCATCAGGCAAACCCACCGCCATACCAGACGCTTCTAATAAGGTGTGAGGACATGTATCCCATAGTTCTAAAAATGTTTGGGGATTTGCTTGTACCACAGCATTTGTTGGGTCTTGACCATCCCCAATACCGAACCCATCAAGGATCGTTAGCATCACTGGTCCTTTTAATTTTGCCATAATCTACCTCAAACTAATATTAACACGCTTTAATAATTCCAGTAAAAGATTCTGCTTTCAAGGAAGCACCGCCCACTAACGCACCATCTACATGGGCTTGTGCTAAAATATCTTTCGCATTCTCCGGTTTTACACTACCACCATAGAGAATACGTATTTGTTCTGCAATCTCAGGGGTATACATAGCAGCGATTTTCTCGCGAATGCTTTGACATACCTCCCCCGCTTGTTCAGCTGTCGCCGTACGTCCTGTGCCAATGGCCCAAATTGGTTCGTAGGCAATCACCACTTCTGTCATCTCTTCTGCGGGTACTCCATGTAACCCCATTTCTAATTGGGAATGAATGAAAGCTACCGTTTCTCCGCTTTCACGTTGGTTTAAACTTTCACCCACACAAAGAATAGGGCTCATACCATGTTGTAAAACAATACGCACACGTTTATTCACACAGCGATCAGCTTCTTTAAAAATAGAGCGGCGCTCGGAATGGCCTACAATCACGTAAGATACGCCTAAATCTGTCAACATCGCCGGAGATACTTCCCCTGTATAGGCGCCAGATTCTTCGTGGGAAACATTTTGTGCTCCTACACGAATCTTGGTATCTTCTGCTAAATCAGTCACTGTGCTAATAGCTGTAAAAGGTGGACATACCACGACTTCACAACTAGCATCAGTAACTAAAGTTTTTAATTGTTCTACGAATACGGTAGCTTCCGTATTCGTCATATGCATTTTCCAGTTTCCTGCAATGATCGGTTGTCGCATGATAACCTCCTACGCTTCTTGTAAGGCTGCAATACCTGGTAGTACTTTGCCTTCTAAATATTCTAAGGATGCACCGCCACCAGTGGAAATATGCGAAATTTTATGACTTAAACCGCTTTTTTCAATAGCTGCTACAGAATCTCCGCCACCCACGATAGTAGTTGCACTCGCCTCTGCCACCGCTTTTGCTACCGCATTCGTACCGCTAGCGAAGGCTTCCATTTCGAATACGCCCATAGGACCATTCCAAACGATCATTTTCATCGATGCCAAAGCTTCAGCAAATAACTCACGGCTCTTCGGACCAATATCTAACGCCATCCAACCATCTTCAATAGCTGTCGCATCCACCACTTTATGATTAGCAGTTTCACTGAAAGCGTCAGCCACTACGAAATCTACTGGTAACAATAAATTAGTATTTGTTTCTTTCGCACGATTGATTAATTCACGAGCCAGCTCAAATTTGTCAGCCTCCACCAAAGATGTCCCTATATTATGACCTTGGGCTGCCACAAAAGTATTCGCCATACCACCGCCAATAATTAACACTTCTACTTTTGGCAACAAATTAGAAATGACTTCAATTTTATCACTTACCTTTGCACCACCTATGATGGCTGCAAATGGGTGTTCTGGATGTTCTACTGCACCGCCAACATAGCGAATTTCTTTTTCTAACAAGAACCCAGCTCCCATTGGTAAATATTTCGTAATCCCTTCCACGGATGCATGGGCACGGTGAGATACGCCGAAGGCATCATTAACGCCCACTTCTGCTAAGTCAGCTAATGCTTTTGCAAAGGTAGGATCATTTTTCTCTTCTTCTTTGTAGAATCGAAGATTTTCCAATACTACCACATCACCGGACTTCATTTCACTGACCGCTTGTGCAGGGATATCGCCGATGCAATCCTCTACAAAGCGAACTGGTTGTTCTAAGAGTTCACTCAATCGCTTGGCGCAAGGAGCTAAGGTAAACTTTGGTTTACGTTCTCCTTTTGGGCGTCCTAAATGAGAGGCAATGACAACTTTGGAACCTTGGTCAATCAAATGACGCAATGTTGGCAATGTGGCACGAATCCGTGTATCATCAGTGATAACACCTTCTTTCAAAGGTACATTAAAATCAACTCGTACAAAAACAGTTTTATTTTCTACATTCATATTTGCTAGTGAAAGTTTCATACTATCTCCTATGTATATCCAACAAACATGCCAAAAAGGGACTACTCTCGTAGTCCCCGGCAGATTATAAGCCTCGTTTGCTCATGTACACAGCTAGGTCAACAATACGAGAGGAATAGCCCCACTCATTGTCATACCAAGCTACTACTTTTGCCATATTGCCTTCCATCACCATTGTCAAGTCTGCATCTACGATAGAACTACGCGCATCACCATTGAAGTCTTTGGACACTAATGGCAAATCAGATACTCCAAGAATACCTTTCAACTCACCTTCAGCTGCTTTACGGAATGCCGCATTGATGTTTTCTTTAGTTGCCTCTTTTTCAAGTTCTACTACTAAGTCTGTAACAGATACATTTGGTGTCGGTACACGAAGAGCAAAGCCATTTAATTTACCTTTTAATTCAGGTAATACTAAAGCCACTGCTTTTGCTGCTCCTGTTGTAGTAGGAATAATAGACATTGCTGCTGCACGAGCACGACGTAAGTCTTTATGTGGTGCATCTAATACACGTTGGTCATTAGTGTAAGAATGAACTGTTGTCATCATACCACGTTTAATGCCGAACTCTTGATGCAATACTTTTGCGAACGGAGCTAAACAGTTTGTAGTACAGCTTGCATTAGATACAACATGATGCGTAGCTGGATCGTATTCACTTTCATTCACACCCATAACAATCGTTTTATCTTCATCTTTACCAGGTGCAGAAATAATTACTTTTTTAACAGTACCACCAAGATGAGCCGCTGCTTTTTCACGAGAACGGAACACGCCAGTACATTCAATCACAACCTCTACACCTTCAGAGGACCAATCAATATTCGCTGGATCACGGTCACAGAATACACGCGTTTTTTTGCCATCTACTACTAAGTAATCACCATCTATTGTCACATCACAGCTTAAATTGCCGTGAATAGAGTCATGCTTGAACAGTAAAGCAGAACCTTCAATATCGCCAGTATCATTAATAGCTACTACTTCCACATCTGGATTGTTAAGAGCGGCGCGCATTACACATTTACCAATACGACCAAAGCCATTAATACCAATCTTCACTGCCATAATCAATTCCTCCTAAAATTTCTTATACTACATGAGTTGTTATAATTCTATTTTACAAGACTATTGTAGTTGGTGCAAGTTTTTTGTAGTTGACGTAATAGATAACAATAGAGGAAAACTGATATACCTCTATCAGCTTTCCTCTATTGTATGTACTACAAATTTTCAACTTTAGTGATTATATATGTATCTATACTTTATTAATGCAGCACCCTCTTTTGAGAACTATATACCCGTTGTTTCATATACCAACAATGATAAGTTCGTTGCAACTCTTGCAACTGTTCCGCTAATACTCCTCCTTGCAATAGTGCTCGTACCAACTCAGCTGATTTAATAAATAGTTCATCAATTTTAGCAGCTTTTATATAATTAATACTCCCTTCATTACTAATAATTAAATCCACTAAACTTACGTATTCTTCCACAATTCCATCATTAAAATTTGTACGTTCTAGTTGATTCTGATTAATCGCTAAATTCATGCAGGTACAGAGCATGCACATGTAATCTACAGCCCCTTCTAATTTTTTCGGCGTTAACCTACTATGCAATTGTTCTTTGGCTACTGTCAAAGACGTACTAAAAAGGATTTTATAAAAACCCGTCTTGTCTAACGTATAACTGTATTCGTTCATAGCTTTCTCCCTCATATGCTACTTTTAGTAAATCCATACGTTCTTGCACAAGTTTTTTACCCTCTGACATAGGTCACCCCTTTCTTTATGCTATGTATTCACACTTTTCTCTCTAGGACTTCCTAGTAATATCTTTATCCTATATCACACTTTTTTGGGATTTATTATCACCTTGATTTGCATTTATCATATATAATTTTCTACAATTCGTCAATTATTTTTCATCATGAAAGCTATATAAAATAATCATAACAACTCTTATTTAAAGCTATTGATGGCTAATTCTTACAACGCATCCATGGCTAATTACTTCTTATTCACTATAATCCTATCCTTACTCATTAAATAAAACTATCTATCAAAAAGCAACAAAAAAGCAGATACTGTTTTCACAGTATCTGCTAATCGTTGGTGCCGGAGGTGGGACTTGAACCCACACGGTGTTACCCGCTTGATTTTGAGTCAAGTGCGTCTGCCATTCCGCCACTCCGGCTCGTCAACGATATAAGTATACACAGAGGCAAAAAAAATGTCAATCTTTTTCCACTTTTTACACTATACCTAAAATGCAAATAAGAATTACATTTTAATATTATTCTATTTTTACTAGTTACGTTGACTATAGCTCTCACATGAATCAACAAAAGCTTTTGCAGCCACTTCACTGCCAGAGAAATTAATATGTAAATAGGAGGCTAAAATATTTTTATGTGCATATCCACCTTGATACGCCTTAGGTTTACGTCCTCCAACTAGCTCAAACGCCCACGGAAACGGGCTTTGTGTAGGTGTCATAGTAGAAAAATGAAACTCATGTCCACGTAACGTATCTTTCACAGATCCTAAAATACTTGGCTCCAGCATAGTGGCACTTACATAACCTACCCGTTGTAAGCTTTGTTGCATTTCACAGGTAGCTGGTACAAGCCCTACCATAGAGTAGGTATTTCCCTCAAAATCAGTCACTGCTTCTGTCATATACATGAGACCACCGCATTCTGCATAGATTGGCATCCCTTTCTCACTGGCCTTGCGAATACTATCTTTCATAGATTCATTTTGCCCTAATTGAGACAAAAACATTTCCGGGAATCCGCCTCCAAAAAAGACACCATCAACTTCTGGTAAAGCTTGATCTTGTAGGGGGCTAAAATAATGTAATTCTGCACCTTCCGCTTCTAAGGCTGCTAAGCTAGCTGGATAATAGAAGGAAAAGGCTTCATCCATGGCGATGCCAATACGCGCTCGTTTATCTATGGTTTCTGCAGTTTCAACATCTTCTACAGATAAGTCAGATGCACTTTTCGCCAATTCTACTAATGCATCCAAATTCACCATTACTTTTACAGCCTCACGAATGGTCGCAATAGCCTCTGTGGGATCAATTTCTGTCACTGGTGTTAATCCTAAATGACGTTCTGGTGATTGCATCCGTTCATCGCGACGGATGGCACCTAGTACAGGGATTCCTAATTTCTTCATTGCCGTCCGTATCATATGTTCATGATTATCCGATCCTAATCGATTCAAAATAACCCCACCAAATTGTATCTCTGGATCATAATCCCGAAAGCCTTTAGCAATGGCTGCTGCGCTTTCTCCCATAGCCTTACAATCGATCACTAATACCACTGGTGCATTTAAATCTTTGGCTACTTGCGCCGTGGAACTAACACCTTCACGTCCCCCATCATAAAGGCCCATCACGCCTTCTATAATGGAAATATCTGCTGTTTCTGCTTGTCCAGCAAAAAAAGGAATCAATTTATGTGGTGGCACAAGCCAGGTATCTAAATTGTAACATTCTCGTCGGCTAGCAATTTTATGAAAGCCCGGATCAATATAGTCCGGGCCTACTTTAAATGCCTGTACCGCTTTGCCCTGCTCTGTCAAAGCCGCCAAAAGCCCTGCTACAATGGTTGTTTTTCCGACACCTGAGTTGGTGCCTGCTATGACAATTCTTGGTCGTTGTACAGTGTTCATAACATACCTCTTAGCGATCTTTACGTTTCGCCAAAATTGTAGATAAATAGTTTAATTTTGTATCAGATGGTAATGCATCTACATTGCCATAGACTTCTTCTTCTGGTAGACCAACACGAGAAATCATCACAGCTTCTTCTGCCATATCATGTTTGCGAAGCGTTTCTTGTACTTCAGCAAAGTTTCTATATACCTTCATGATAACCGCATCATCAGCTACAGCAAGTACAGCATCAATTTTTTCTTTTGGTGCTGTGGCTGGAATAATCGCCAACACTTCTTCCTTCTCTACGATTGGGTACCCCAAGTGGGATCCAATAGCACAGAATGCAGTAACACCAGGAATAGTTTCAATCTCAAATCCAGCAGCTTCTACTAAACGATATACATACATATATGTACTGTAGAACATCGGATCTCCCAATGTTAAGAATGCCACTTTTTTTCCTTGCTCTAGTAAGCCAGTAATGATTTGACGTGCTTCTTCCCAGCCTTTAGATTGTTCATTATTATCTAATACCATTGGAAATACAACAGGTACGATTTCTGTATGTTCTTGAATATATGGTTCTGCAATATGTAATGCTACAGATCCATCTTTCTTTTCCGTTTTCGGCGTAATGATGGCATCTGCTTCTCCCACAATACGAGCAGCCTTTACAGTCATCAACTCAGAGTCTCCCGGACCTACACCAATACCATATAATTTACCTTTCATTAGGACACCTCTTTTATCTATCAATATTGAATTAGTAAGAATCACTAATTCCAAACCACTTTAACCCATTTAGTATATCATGACTTACAACGAATGTATACGATACGACTCAGTGATTGCTCATGTTAAAAATCGCATAACCATCGATATATATGATTTATAACTTCAAAATCGTTTTTGATATAATCCTTGCATAGCATCTGCCAAATGATTCAAATAAATATCTTGAATTTCTTTGTATTCTCCAAGGCCTTTTTCATAGGATACCACTTCATAGCCTGCTACTGTTAATTCAGAAAGTAAACTCTCCTCTTCTTCTCCAAATAAATCATTTAATGCATGGTCACCACAAACTAATAATAAAGGATGTAAATGCACTCTTTTGCGTTCATGACCTTCTTGTTTCCATTGTTGTAAAACATCTGCAGGCGTCGGGAAATTTTCCAAGGTAGCAACTGATGTATTGCGGAAACCTTCATACTGTAATTTTAATTGTAGTACTGCGTAAGATGCATTTCCTACATTAAACCCACCATGACCTACTAAGAATAACTCTTCTGTTGTAGGAATATTTAAAACCTTGATAAAGCGATTAATCAAAATTTGATAATCGTCTGGCACTTCCTCTTCTTGTCCCATAAAATACAAAAGAGGTCTACCAAATACGATTTCCTGTACAGAACCTTGCCCTTGGAAAGCCATAATATTTTTGCGAAGTTTATCAAACTCTGCACCACCAACTAAATGTGTAGGCTGTACAATAATACGTTCATACCCTTCTGCCACAATCGATTCCATAGTCTCAATTTCATTTTGGAATACAATATTTCTCTCTTTTAATCTTTTAATAACAATCCGTGATGTGAAAGCTACACGAACTTCATGATTCGGATTAGCTTTACGAATGGCATCTACTACTGGAAAAATTTGATTTTCTCTAGCACTATCCACAGTAGAGCCAAAAGATGTGACTAATATAATCTCTTTCATATTGTACCTCACCTTTAAATTAAGAATATACTTTGCTTATAGTGTATAAAAAAAATAGAGTTCTGTAAAATAAATATAAGTCATTATAAAAAAGCTATACCCAGTCGCTTACATAACAACTGGGTATAGCTCGTTTCTTTTATTACTTCACGGTAATCGCAATATCATCCTGTTCTACTACCACATGAATTGTTTTACCTTCTGACGCTTTTCCTTCTAAGATTGCATCAGAAATTGGATCTTCTACCAACCGTTGGATGGCTCGTTTCAATGGTCTTGCTCCCATAGCAAAGTCTGTTCCTTCTGCTACGATTTTCTCCATAGCTTCATCAGATACTTCTAATTCCATACCTTGTTCATGTAATCGTGTTGTCACAGACTGTAGCAGAATACGCACAATACTTTGTAATTGCTTTGTTTCTAGAGCGTGGAACACAATCATTTCATCAATCCGATTCAAAAACTCTGGACGGAAATGAGCCTTCACAGCTTGGAGCACATCTTTTTTCATAGACTCTGTATCTTTTCCGCTTTCTTGTTCCCCTTTAGCGGCTAAAAATCCCATAGCTGCTGTATCTTCTTTAAGGTACTTCGCTCCTAAGTTACTTGTCATAATAATCACGGTATTTCTGAAATCGACTGTACGACCTTGGTTATCTGTTAATCGTCCATCATCCAACACTTGCAATAACATATTAAAGAAATCTGGATGTGCCTTTTCTACTTCATCAAAGAGAACCACACTATATGGACGACGACGAACAGCCTCAGTTAATTGACCCCCTTCATCATATCCAACATAGCCCGGAGGCGCTCCCACTAAACGGCTCACCGCATGTTTTTCCATATACTCTGACATGTCGATACGAATCATGGCATTTTCATCACCAAATAAATTGGATGCTAAAGATCTAGCTAGTTCTGTTTTACCAACCCCAGTAGGGCCTAAGAATAAGAAGGAACCAATAGGGCGTTTAGGATCTTTTAATCCAGCTCTAGCACGACGAACAGCTTTTGATACAGCTATCACCGCTTCATCTTGACCGATGACACGTTGGTGTAACTCTTCTTCCAATCGTAGCAACCGTTCCGATTCTTCCTCCGCCACACGTGAAACAGGAATACCACTCCATTCAGATACTACTGCAGCAATTTCAGACTCTGTAACCACTAACTTGGATTCGCTATCTTTTTTGCTATCTTCTTGTTTTGATGCGATATCAGACTCTAATTCTTTTTCTTTATCACGAAGTGTAGCTGCTCGTTCAAAGTCTTGGGCTGTTACAGCTGCTTCTTTTTCTTTTTGTACTTGCACCAGTTCATCTTCTAATGCTTTTACATCCGGAGTCGCTGTAAACACAGCCATACGGATTTTAGAGGCCGCCTCATCCATCACATCAATGGCCTTATCTGGCAAGAATCGATCTGCAATATACCGGCTAGATAAATGTACTGCTGCTGCCAAGGCTTCATCAGTAATTTGTACCTTATGGAATGCTTCGTAGCGATCACGTAAACCCTTCAAAATAGATAAGGCATCTTCTTCACTTGGTTCACCTACTTGTACAGGTTGGAAACGACGTTCTAGGGCAGCGTCTTTTTCAATATGTTTCTTATATTCATCTAAAGTAGTAGCACCAATCACTTGGAAATTACCACGAGCTAAAGCTGGTTTTAGGATATTCGCTGCATCCATGGCCCCTTCTGTAGCACCTGCTCCAATCAAAGTATGAATTTCGTCAATGAATACTATCATATCCTCATGATTTTGCACTTCATCCATTACTTTTTTTAAGCGTTCTTCAAATTCACCACGATATTTCGCTCCTGCTAACATGGAGCTTAAACTTACAGAGATAATCCGTTTATCTCGTAATACATCTGGCACATCTCCACTGACTATACGCTGTGCTAATCCTTCAGCAATAGCCGTTTTGCCAACACCTGGCTCACCAATGAGCACAGGATTATTTTTTGTCCGGCGACTTAAAATTTGTATCACTCTTTGAATTTCTGTATCACGCCCTATCACTGGGTCAATTTTCCCTTGTTTTGCACTTTCATTAAGATCTGTAGCATAATCAGAAATTTCACCTAAATCACTAGCTGCTGTTTGATTAGAACTTTGTTCTTCTCCCCCTACAATAGCATTTACTTTTTCTACTACATCTTCAGGACGAATCCCTTTCGCCGCCAATAATTGCATAGCTACGCCGCCACCATCATACAGTAGGCCCAATAAAATGTGCTCTGTACCAATGTAGTTATGTCCACGGCTATTGGCTGCTTGTTGCGCTAAATCTAATACATGTTTCGTACGAGGTGTCATTTGTAATTGTCCACCACTATGTGTACCTTTACCAACTGCATGAATCACTTCTTGTTCCAACGCCTTGCCTTCTATGCCTAAGGCTTTCAAAGCACGGGCAGACACTGATTTTTCTTCTTCTACAAGACCTAATAACAAATGTTCAGTTCCTACATAATTATGTTTATATTCAATTGCTTTTTCTTGGGCAATGGCTAAGGCCCGTTTTGCCCCTTCTGTGTATCTTTCTATCATGATTTTCCTCCTTTTAAACCTCGTAACAAGGTATCTCGTATCACTTGTGCCCGTTGACTATCACGTTCTTGCGTACCCATCGACTCTTTCCCTACTAATTTAGCTAGGAAATTTGGTCTTGTTATGACTAGCATTTCATGAAAGTTCATCGTCACATCTATTAATTTCATATCTATGCCTAACTGCACATCACTCAACAAAGCCAAGGCTTCTTCTCCCGAAATACGGCGTGCATGTGTTAAGATACCATAGGACCTCCATACCTTATCTTCTATACCTTCTTTGTCTGTTGTCCACAATTCGGCTCTAGCTTTTTCTTCCTCTTTTACTACACCTTGAATAATCTGTGAAAGCTGTTCAATTGTCGCCTGCTCACTAATTCCCATAGTTTGCTGATTTGAGATTTGATATACATGGCCTAACCCCTCAGATCCTTCACCATATAACCCACGCACAGAATACCCCATGCGAATAATACTACGGATAATACGTTGTAGTTTCCCTGTCATTGATAAAGCTGGTACATGGACCATCACAGATGCTCTCATTCCTGTTCCTACATTAGTAGGACAGGCTGTTAAATACCCAAACTCTTTTGAAAACGCATAGTCATATTTACTTTCTATCACATCATCGATGGCTATGGCTCGTTCATAAGCTTTTTCTAATTGTAGTCCCAATTCCATCGACTGAATACGCAAATGATCTTCTTCGTTCACCATAATGGAAATACGAGAATCTTCAGAAATGATGACGCTTCGTCCTGAACTCGGAGTAGCCAAATTAGGAGAAATTAGGTGCTTTTCTACCAATACATCTCGTTCAACAGCACTTAACGATTCCAAGTTAATTTTTGAAAAGCTTTTTCCATAAACTGTTTGCAAGGGGGTAATCATAGACCGCATATACCCATCAACTTTGGTCAAATCACTGATATCTCCTCGATTCGTAAAAGGTATACCCTTAAAATTTCTTGCTAATCGAATACGACTTGATAATACAATACGATGATCTAAGTCGCTTTCTTTCATCCAAGGTGACAACGCCTCATCTAAAATAGTATGTAACATAGACCCTCCTTACATCGATTCTTTAGACTGTTCCAAAGACTTAATTTTGTCACGAATTTGTGCAGCTTTTTCAAACTGCTCTTGTTTTACCGCCTGAATTAGCTCATTTCGCAATTGTTTAATAGTTTGCTCTACTTTCAAATCTGCTGCCCCGCGCTGAGGAATGCGGCCTTCATAAGAAGTAGATCCTTGAATCCGCTTAATTAATGGAACTAAATGCGTCTGAAAAGCCTCGTAGCACCCATCACAACCTAATCGACCTTGATGATTAAAAGCTGATATAGTCATTCCGCACTGTGGACAAGTACTTACTTTGCTGTTCCCTAGTGCACTTTGAGGATACATAACATTGGCAAAAAATTGATTATTGAAAAATGTATCATCAAACATAGAGGAAAACATAGATTCCTTCCCCTGCTCCTTTTGATTTGCACACTGTTGACAATAATGATGCTCTTCTTTCACTCCATTTACAATAGATGTCATATGAATATTGGCATTCTCTTTACCACAAGAATCACATTTCATCTCCTACACCTCCTCATTCACAATGTTCATAATAGCTTGATAAAAACGTTCTGCTGCTTCCTTTCTACGTTCTACTGGTACATCTTGTAAAATTCTAACAAATGCTTCATGTAACATAGCTGCTTCACGCTTTGTAATACGTGCTTCTTTCATATGTTGGAATAATACTTGGTCAATGTGACCAATTGTAATAACAGGTTCCTCTTCATTGCGCTTTTTAGTTTTTCCTAAGGGAATCAAGACCTGTCTCCTTACTGGTTCCATAACTCTAGTAATCGTGATAGATCCTCCTAGTCCTCGTCTGGATTGAACAATAAATCCTCTGTCATTGGAAAAGCGCGTACTTAATACATAGCTAATTTGTGAAGGAGCACAATCTAATACCTCAGCTAGTTCATTTCTCCTCACTGTAATACCTTCCTGTTCTTCTAGTAACTTCGTCAGTATAAATTGTTCAATCTTATCTGCTAAAACACTCATCATACAACCTCTTTCTTTTTATATAATGTTCTATTCACTACCATTAGGCTATAACTCTTTTAACAACATTCTATGACAATGAATATACTCATCAATATTTGACTTTTTGTTCTTTTCTATGGGTAAAGTATATCTGACTTTTTGACCTTTGTCAATTACTTTTTTGACTTTTTGACTTTATTAGTAAAAAATATTGGAATTACTCATATATGTAGCTCCAACATTGATTTTTAAAGCAGAAATAGGTAGCCTTTCTAATAGAAAAGCTACCTATAATATATTCTAGCAAACAACATCACTCTTACAAATATCAATTTGTGTTTATGTGTTATGTGTTAGGTTTGTGTGTTTGTGTGTTTGTGTGTTTGTGTGTTTTATATGTGTTAGGTTTGATATGAAGTTCCCACTTCACTGTAAGAGTGAGTGTATCAATTATTGACGGCTGCCTAATTTGGAGTCCAAGAATAACTGTGCAGAACGGCTATCTTGTGCAAATGTGAATTGATCTACTAAGTCAGTTGCATTTGCTTCTTCTTCCACTTGTTCTTCTACGAACCAGTTTAAGAAAGATACTGTTGCATAATCTTTTTCTTCTAATGCTAATGCATATAAGTCGTGGATTTTGCCAGTAATCATTTGTTCATGAGCTAATACAGCTTTTGCTACTTCTAAAGGATTTGTCAATGCAGATGCAGTATTTTTTACATCACCTAAAGTTACTTTTTCATTGTTACTTTGTAAGTAATCAATGAATTTGAAAGCATGAGTTACTTCTTCTTGGTATTGTGCACGTAACCATGCAGAGAAACCTTTGAAGTTAGCATCAGCCATAGCTAAGGAAAGTGCTAAATATGTGGATGCTGCATTAAATTCGAAAATTACTTGTTCGTTAAGAGCTTGTGCTACTTTTTGATTCATGTTTTTATACCTCATATATACTTATATAAACTAAATAAAATCGATATCTTCTCATATCGTGATTTCATTATAACAGACTAATCGAAATAAATCAATCTTCTTTTTCTATTTTTTTCGATTTTTTATCATTATTTTTAGATTTTGAGAAGGACTATATATTATATGGACTGAAATGCTCAATCATTCATGCATATCTCTATGAAAGAGAGTATACTATCTATGCAAGAACTTTCATTATATAATATTATACACATTGGAGGTGAGATATATGATGAGTCTAATTAGTCGCGCTTTTACCCGAGCGAAACAAAATCTCAGTTCTCATAAAGTAAAAATATATATTGTCTCTGGTTTCTTAGGGGCAGGAAAGACAACATTTATTCAGCAACTCATACAAGAATTACCAGATCCAACAAGAGTTTTAATTTTAGAGAATGATTTTGGCCAAGTCAATTTAGATGGAGCCATTCTTCGAGAAAAAGGATATACCGTTCGTGAGCTTACATCTGGGTGCATTTGTTGTAGCTTAGCTGGAGATTTTCGCAGAGCTTTAATAGATATTTTAGATACCCAAGATGTAGATTATATTATTATTGAACCATCCGGAGTAAGCCAATTATCGGATATCCTAGCTATTTGCAAAGATTCATCGATTGCAAAACGCATTGAACTCACTGGTTGTGTATCTATAGTTGATGCTATGAGAGCCCCTATGTATTATAAAAACTTTGGTATTTTCTTCAAAGATCAAATTGCATACTCTAGCCAAGTTTTTATTAGCCATCAAGAAGATGGGAATCTTCTGCAAAACACCTTGGAAATTATACGTAGTTTAAATCCAGCAGCACCTATCTACATTGTGCCATGGAACGAAATTACACTTTCAAAATACATTTCAATGTACCCACGAGAGCAAGCCATATCATCCGTATCTCCTAGTAAGAGTATTGAAAATCATACAGGGCACCATACGGTACGGAATCATCCTGAGATCTCTCATCATGACCATATCGCGCATCATGCACAGGCTAAAGATACTTTCTTGACATGTACTGTAGAGTGTACCTTACCTCGTACAATCGATGAGTGGCAAGATCATTTAAAAGCCCTCATCGAAACAAATGCAACAGGACATATATTACGCTTAAAAGGTTGCATTCCCCTTTCCACGGGAGGACAAGCTTTGGTGCAATACAATGGCAGTGGTTTAGAGATTACTCCTACCACATTACATGATTCATATTTAACCATCATTGGCCCCTCTTTAAACAATGATGCATTGCAGTCTTTTATTAACGGAACAATGTAATACGTATGCAAACTATTCCCACCTATGTAGTGATGGGCTTTCTTGGCTCTGGAAAAACTAGCACCATCACCACTGGCATTGAAAGCCATAAAATATCAAATGTTCTTCTCTTTCAATTTGAGCAGGGCATAGAACGTCCCTCTCTTTCCAACGACAGAGTCCATACCTTCTCCATCGATGATGATCATGGCAATACTATCTCTGCATGTCAACAAGTATTAAAAGAGCATCAGTATCGTGAACTTTGGATTGAATGGAATGGAATGGGGTCTTTAGAAACTTTTGAAGAACTTTTTCTCCGCTCTCCCTTAGGTGATATGTTAACTATCAAACATATCTATTATGTAACACATCCAGACTGGATTACATCACAGCTCCCTTATTTAGGAGAAATTCCTCTTTCACAAATTCGTTATAGCGATACTATTATACTTGCTAATACCTCAGCAGAAAAAGCTACTGAATATACTGAGTTAGCTCCTAATAGCACTTGGATTGCCTGTGAAAGTGTAACACAATGGCCCTTTGTAAAACCTATACAAATTGCTAAACCTAGATGGAAGCAATATGCTATAATTCCTATCCTCTTAGCCTTGGGGTATATGTTTTATGTACAGCCTAATTGGGTGACTATGACAACGGCCATCCTATTACAGATGGTCCCTTTCTTACTCTTAGGGACTGGTATTTCTGTCATAGTGGAACAATATGCCTCCCCCTATCGTATCGAAAAATATTTACATCGCTCCCCTATTTTTGCCTATATACTAGCCATAATAATGGCATGTACTATGCCTCTTTGTGACTGTGCAGTAATTCCTATCTTACGTAGTCTAACACGTCAGGGTATGGCTCCAAAGATAAGTTTATTCTTCACGATGATTAGCCCTTTGGTCAATCCTATCGTCCTACTCTCCACCTATTATGCATTTCCTAAAGAACCTATGATACTTTGGGGAAGACCTCTCTTAGGAATTGTATTAGCTTTTCTAGTAAGTCAATATTGTGGTCCCCGCATCTACGGTCGTACCGATGCATTCCCACCATGGAAACAATTAACCTTAGTAAAATCGCTATCAAAAGATGTAGGATTTTTTGGAAGATTGCAAGAAGAAACCTTACGCCTATTGCCCTTTATTATAATTGGGTCTATACTAAGTAGTGGGTTACAATTATTTTTACCTAAACAGTGGCTCCAAGATATATCCTTATCTGGTTCCATTCTAATCATCTTGGGTATGATGGTCCTCGCCTTTTGCGTATCCATCTGCTCTACCGCAGATGCCATTATCGCTAGGTCTTTTATGAACGTCATTCCTGTACCAGGAATTTTGGCATTTTTAATTTTTGGACCTTTATTAGACATTAAAAACTACGTTTTGTTACGTAATCTGTTCCCAAATTCCTTTGTGAAAGTATATAGTATTTCTATTATTCTGGGAACAACGATTATATGTATCCTATTTTCGTTCATAGGAGGTTATGCACTATGAAATACATTCCTACAATTAATATCCACGCAGCGGTAGAAATCGTGGCCTCTGCTAGTTGCAGTCTATCTTTGTTGTATTTATTAACAACAGGCTCCATCTATCGTTTAATTGCCCCTAATTCTTATATCATTGCTTTACTATGGGCCTTAACATTATTGTTATTATGGAGCACGATTAAGGCAAGTAAAAATATGTTCCGTCGAGCCTATGGTTCTTCGTATCGAAACGCTATCCTTTACGGATTATGTACATTGCTCTTAAGTCCATCTATCTTCCATGCCCAAGCCTTTGCTTTACCAGCAGAAGAACCGGTGGACCAAGTCATTTCCATTACCAAAGAACCGGTTCCAACGAATGATTACAAAAATATTGGCGATGGTATTGATGACACTCATCGACACATTACATTAACATCTAAAAATTACTACGATACAATTTTGAAAGTATCTAATCACATCGAGAAATATAAAGGATATACGGTAACCGCTACAGGGTACATTTCCTATCATGACAAAGCATTACAAGGAAACGACTTTGTATTAGCTCGCGATTTAATGATTTGTTGCGTAGCAGATATGTCCCCATTTGGATTGCCTACTGAGTATTCCTCTTCTACGCCATTATTAGAACATAGTTGGTACACCATGGAAGGAACCATCAGCACACGTAACTTCCACGGCGTAGAACAACCATACATCATAAACAGCAAAATTACACAAGCAGATGCTATCGATGGATATATTTTCCCTAACTAAATAACAGTAAAAATTCGCACATCAGATTATTCTGGTGTTCGTTTCTTATCATATTTTCTATAGATTATCTATTTGCAGTTATATAATAAACATTTAGGAGGGGACTATTATGGAACAGTCAAATTTAAAAAATAATGTTGCCTTAAAAAATGAACCTCATCATTCCGTTAAGGTAAGAGTAGACCCGTTTTACTCTAAAGAAAACCTTCAATACATTAGGGATGGAATTGCTGCACTAGATGCAGGATTAGGTGTTGAACATGATATTAAAGATGCATAAACTAATAAAAGCCATACCCTATCTGATTTCTCAGATAAGGTATGGCTTTTACCATTTATAGATTAAAATTTATATTCGACAGCTATCTTAGTATAATCGCCTAAATCAAATTTTTCTCCTCCATATAAAGTATCTCTACTATGAATACCTTTTGCATTGAATGTATAAGATGCAGATACATTAACATCCTGTAATGGCGTATATCTACCTCCTACAGTAAAGCTTTGTACACCATCTAAATAACGATCTGGCAATGAATTAGTTCCATTACCACCGATAAATGATCCATGCTCAAAGTATTTATAGTCTGCATATGCATTCCAGGAACCAACATGTTTCTGTTCTGGATGACCCACATCTAACCGAATCGTCCAGAATTTAGGGTATGAACCAATGCGTCTACCTTTGGAAGTAATAACACTATTATCATAGGTATATTGATTTTCACCATTTAAATATTTACCAAAAGATGTTCTATTTTGCCCTATATCTGCTGACACAGTTAACGTATCAGATGGCTTCCATACTAGCCCTACTCCGAGTACATTAGCTACCTGATTATATTGATACACATCATTTCCAGAAGCATTCGCATACTGCAATGTATGAGTTGAATCCTGTGTTGATCGCATATACCAAGCTTGTACACCCCAATGTCGACCAATTTGATGTTTAAGCTGTGTAAAGAATGCTTTATTAACAGATGGAATCGTATCTTGAACAAGTACATTACCAACAACAGGAACACGATACCCTTCTTGTTCTAACAAGTGTAAAGGAAGTGAACTATTATTCTCCGGTTTCCACAGCTCACTCGCTAACAACAACAAGACACGTTTAGCTAATGGCGAAATATTACTCTTCACGAATCCAGTTGCTCTAGATCCATTAGGTAGTTTCTTAGTCAATGTCATCCATGCTGTATCTTTATTCCAAAGCGATGTAATTGCTTTTGCTTTCGCTTCCTCTTGTGTCATGCGAACAAATTTGGAAGCATCAAATTTAGATAAAATGATTCCACCGTACCGTTTACCACGATTTATCGTTCCCAAATCCTCTAGTACATCATTTCCTAAATAGGTTCCATACCCGTAAAAGTCTGAATGTAACTTATAGGATCCATCTTTTAACAAGCCAGAGTTAGATACATACCTGGACCAATCCTCTTTATTTTCTCCTACTTGCATTGTTACATCCCAAGCTTTTGTAGCATCTTTTTCTAACAATGCTGTATCATTAGAAGCGCTCTTAGTATATACTTGTGGCAAGTCCGTAGTCATATATTCACCTACAACTTGACCAGCCGTATTAGTAACAGTCACTTTCCTCCATATGAAACTATTCATATAGTATTGACCACTTCGATCATGTAATTTTTCATACAATTTAGGGTCATCTTTTTCAATGACCTTCATATATGTATCTATAACTGCTTTTTCCTCTTCTGGAGATTGAGCTGCTTCTAGTTTATCCCGTAGCGTTTTAAAATTATTTACATGCACACTACCATCTGTATACTCTCCTGTTAAGCCCGTCTTATCAAATGAACCTTGTCCTAACCATTCATCTTTTGTTGGTGGTCTACTAAATGATGTTTTAACAGCATGTGTGTAAGCAGAATCGGTAATACCAGTACTACGACGGAAATCTCCATATCCCATTCGTACTTCTGTCATCGGGCTTGACCATATGGCTCTCACACCATCATAGGAATCATTAAACCAGTATCCAGTCGTGCCAAGGGCTTCATATAAACGACCAACCGACCATTTCCAGTCATTCTTATGATGATTGACTTCTAATCGTTTTACCGTTACTGATTGTATGCCTGCATGCATTCCAGCATCAATTGACTGTTCTTTTCCCTTATATGATTTAGTCTCTACCGCAACATCTATCGAGGTATCTTTAGTCACAGTTCCTTTCACTCCTACCTGTACTGTGGAACTATAACCATGATTAGCCTTTTCTAAATAATTTTTATATGCATCTCCAATGGTACTTGTTGCTGTCACTCTAGCCTCTGTAGGTTTTTCTTTACCTGTAAAACTACTCCACGCACCATGATAGGACCCGAAAAATGTAAGAGGTTCTTGGATAGATTCTTGACGGATGAACCAATTCAACGGCGTATTAAAAGTTTTCTGTGATAACCTTGTAATTCCTTGGTAGCTGCGTTCACTACTATCCGCCCCAAATTTCATGTGTAAACCTACTTTATACATTCGCTCTTGATGAGCTTGGGCATCATCACGATGATTAAAGATATTATCAACACCTATGTAGGCAAGGGAATCTTTTCCTATTTTCTTTTGGAGCATAGCATTCCAAATAGCAAAACTTTTTCTTTCGTAGGTTTGTTTCCCTTTTTCTGCAAAAGCGTATTGTGAATCGCCATTGCCCAAATCATTATGTACATAGTTACCATTATTAGCAATAGTATTACTATCTAACATATGAATATAGTAATCTCCCCAAAGAGATGCTTGCCAACCAGATTTTTTATTTTCATACTGCAATCCTATATCGATTTTATGTACAGGTTTATTTAATAACTGTGCCGGCATCGTTGGGTCACTGATATTACGAGCATGTAAATAAGTATAGCCGAGTCGTGTAGAAAGGTTAGTGTTGAGGGCATATTTTATTTCTCCTTCTACACCTGTAATTTCAGCTTTCCCTATATTTTTAAAGCTATAAATCATATCTGGAGGCGTTATCCACGTATTCTTACCTGCATCTGGATTAAAATTCATCAACTTCCCGGTAAAATAGGTTGTCATATAATTTTTTATATCATTATGGAACACCATCATACGACTGTGTAATCGTTTCGTATCATATTCAAAACCAAGGTCTACATTGATAGATTTTTCTGGTTTTAAATTAGGATTGCCAATCCAATAATAACCTAACTTACCAACACCAAAATCATATGGCATCCCTGCATACATTTCCCAGTTATAGTATAATTCCCCCATCCCTGGTTCTGTATAAGCAGTTCCCACATTGGTTTTGATTCGATAGTTTCTATTTCCATGTACATAATGAGTTAGCCCTAAATTAAATGTCACTGTATTACCGAATAAATTACTATTGTCCCATCGAAGGATAGGTGTGAAGAATGTATTCTTATTTAACTGCCAAAAATCTGAAATGGCAATGTTCATTTTTCTAATATTTGAAGTACCAATAGTCTGGCGATTTCTACGACTTGTTCCCTCTTCTGTAAATGTTTTCCCATGCCATTTTAACGTTTTTGCATCATAGTATCGACGCATAATAATATCATCATCTGGCAAATCACCATCCTCATTAGGTGTTCGTAGACTTTCATTTTCAGCACGCAATTCTTCTGCAAATCTATGAATTCTATCTTCATCTTCTACATCATTGGTATAATCCTGATAGGTATAGCTAGGAATGACCGCCTTCCCTTGGTGATTTTTATACCCATATAACTCATAAGCCTGATCATATTGTGGTATATCTGCTTCATCACGATATAATGCATAATCATAGACTTTGGAACTAGGCTCACCAACACCTTTATCACTATGAAGATTTTTATCAAAGTCCCATGGATTTATATATCTTGTATGTATAGACTTCGCACTTTTCAACCGACTACCTGAGCCGTTCTCTTCACTATAGCCCACTCGGTAGGATAAAAAATGATGGTTACCTACTTGTTGATTTAAAGTGGCATTTAATTTCCATTCACGGTGCTTCACATCATCAATATAATGTAGCGTATTTTTGCCTTCATAGGGAGAAAAGATAGCGGTAGATGAAATTGTTTTATCAAATTCTTTCTGATTATAAATAGATAGATCAACTTTCCAGTCTAGATTTTTTTGATTATTTCCTGCGTATGTAAGTTGATGTCTCCATCGTTCTATATTTCTTCCATAATGTACTACTGGATCAGGAGCATCATTGGAATGTTTAATATCCCTATTTGTATCTTCCTTCCAATGTGTAGACTGTACACTGAAATGATGATTTGCATTGGCATCATACTCAGCATGAAATCCTAGCTCTTTAATATCTCCATAGTATCGTAATGCATTATGCACACTCCCCGATTGATTCATGGCCCCTATAAATTCTTTTTGACTATAAATAGGCATAATATCCCGTTTACTACTATATAAAGAAACTCTACCTTTCCCTATATTTCCGGAATTAGCTCTAATAAATATATTCTTATAAGGTAACACACCATGGTCGCCTCTTATTCTACGTCCTTCTACATTCAACTCCAGTTGACTATGTTTAGTCGGTTTTGCAGTTACCACGTTGATGACGCCACCCATGGCATTCGCTCCATATTTAGCTGAAGAAGCCCCTCTAATAACCTCAATACGATCAATGGATTCTGCACCTAAACGTTGCAATTCATCCCCTTGACCTAAATAGGCTTCCATCTCACCCATCACTGGCTGACCATTAATAAGAATTAGCGTATGACGAGGCTCTGCTCCACGAATTGATAGAGCCACTCGACCCATAGCATCTACAGTTCGACTTACCCCAGTTTCAGTAAAAATAATATCTTCCACAGATTTAGCTTGCTTGTTAACAATATCTGCTTTTGAAATCACTGTTGTTGATAAACTTTCATCTTTTAAACTTTCTATAATTGGATTTGCACTTACATATACAGAATCTGCTGTTGCACCTTGCACACTGCTTAATGAAAGTAAACACCAAGATGCTATAGCTCCTGATATCCATGCTCTCTTACTTCTATACATTTACAACACATCCTTCCATAAAGTAGTAATGATTATCATATTTACTATATGACTTTCAAATAGGTACTGTCAAGAAATAAATCATCTCTCTTATAAATTATTAAGGCTATACAATCTATAATCTGTCAATTGTAGTATAACAGCACAAAAGCCATACCCCTATCTGTTTCCAGATAAGGGTATGACTTTTCTATATCAGCAGTTATATAAACTACTTCTCGTATGTCATGATTATTGTGGCAAGTTACCCACTTTGTCAAAGAGTTGTTCCGCGTCTTTGATGCGTTGTTCGCTACCCATGACAACGATGTGGTTATCGCGTAGTACTTTTTCAATGACATCTGCTAATCCTCGTAAGTCTTCTACTGTTGTTTCCAACACTTGTTGACGGAAAGCAGTCATATTTGCTTCATTGGTCTTGCCAAAGTATAAGCTCATAGCACGAGCACCTTGTAGGAATGGTGTATTAGATACATCTAGGCCACTCATGGTACCAATAATATATTTACGCATTTCTCGTGGAGATAAATCTAATTCGCGCAAATAGGTTGGCAATCCATCATACACTTGCAATGTATTCTCCAAGTTAGGATCACGGTAGGAACAGAATACCATATTACCATTATTATGGAAATTAGCAAAGGCTCCATACGCCCCACCTTGCACACGAATCAAATTCCATAAATAATCGTAGCGCAACATAGTTTCTAAAACGCTCATCGTCCCAGTATGTGTTCCACCATGATCACGGAAGTTACCACCTTTTGCCACATATTGTACCTTACCAGAGGTAGCTAAACCTTCATTCACATAGGATTGAGTCATTGTTAGCTGTGCTTCCCAACTATCATCACTTAAAACAGCAGTGATATCGTCTAAATGTACTAAGAATGTATCTAATTCTTCCGTAGTACCTACAAAAGACACCTCCAAATTATCCTTACGGAACAAACGTTGTTGTACTTTCACCAATTGTTCTGTCACACCAGCTAATAATGTTTCATTATCTAAGACTTCTACTAAACGACGGAAATAGCCTAGCGTATCTTGGTCTCTAAATTTACCAATTTTCGATACTTTCGCCATAAGCAAGTTAGTAACAATCGTATTACCACGGCGGAATGCTTCTGTATCCCAGATAGCTTTTCCTTCTTTTAACAATTCTACAAGGCGTTCTTGGCTATCAAACTTTGTGCGTCCTACAATCTCTCCAAGTAGAGATGTTAAATGACCAATGTTGGATGCTAACGCCTTACTACGAACGACTGCTAATGGTACAAAAGCATCACGTTCATTATGAATGGCTACTGGCAATACATCCATCGTATATCCACCTAAATGAAGATTGATTTCTTTAGCCACCTCCGCATAGGTATATCGTTCCGTATCTAATCGACCTAATACATCTGACAATAACTCTGCATAAAATACTTCGTTTTCTTGCAAGGATTCCATATTGAAGTACAAGCTAACATAATTAATCCCTCGTGCAGGTACATCGATATGATGGACACGAATACCTTTATGGTCAATTTCACGACGTGGTGTGACTTCTACTACAGGAGAAATATCGGATAGTTCTAACAAAGGAATTGTTGCCAATGCTTCTTCAGAGTCAACCGCTTGTTGCATTTCTTTTAATTTCGTTGTTTGCTCGATAATATGAACAATCTCCGCCTCACTCATATTAGATTTAATAGCCGCCAGTTTAGCAGTCTCTTCTTGTTCTTTTTTCTCTTGTAATCCTTTTTCTGGATACAAGGATACTAAACCTTTATGCGTGTTATCTAAGATATAGGTACGCAATAGGTTTTCATAGAAATCGGTAGATAATCCCTCACGAAGTGTTTTCAATACTGGTTCATATTGTAATAATTCAATCGGATCTTTATCATACAACCAATTATCCATCACTCGCAAACCATAGGCAAGACCAATTGGACGACCTCCGAAATCTGCTTCACGCAAAATGAACTCAATACGATTCAAGGAGGCTTCTAATAATTCTTTATCTAAGCCTGTATCTACTAATTGGCGTAACGTACTTTCTACCACTTCTTGCAACTGTGCTTGATTTTCAATTTCAGAACCTGTGACACTAATTTCAAACAATGGCTGACGAATACCATCCATGTAGGAGCCGCTTACATCACTACCAATATTTGCTTTCACTAAAGCTTCTTTCAACGGTGCTGATCCAGATGTAAATAAAGCATGATTCAACACTTCAAAAGCTAAACTTTGGGTGAATGTCATTTCTGGGAATACATAGGTTAAGGAATGAATAGCTTTGCCCGTATCACTTTCATCATTGCCAATACCATATGGAAACGATGCCACCACTGGTTCAGATAAAGGTTCTTGCATACCAATACTAGAATCTACGTCAATAGCATGGAAGTTTGACAAATATTCCCCATCGATGAATGCTAAGGTTTCTTCAATATTCATATCTCCATATAGATAGATATAACTATTGGACGGATGGTAATAGGAATCATAGAAGGCTTTAAAGTTTTCATAGGTCAAATCTGTAATGTTATCAGGATATCCACCAGAATCATGACCATAGGTAGTATCAGGATATAACAACTCCATTTTATGATGATCCAATTGAGAATCAGGTGAGGAGTATACTCCTTTCATCTCGTTGTAAACAACACCTTTATAGGTCAATGGATCTTCTGGAGATTCTAACTCATAATGCCATCCCTCTTGCATCACGATCATTGGATCCTTAGCTACACGAGGATAGAATACGGCATCTAAATAGACATCCATCAAATTATGAAAGTCTGCATCATTCTTACTCGCCACTGGATACACAGTTTTATCAGAGTATGTCATAGCATTTAAGAATGTGTTCAGAGAGCCTTTTACTAATTCAACAAAGGGCTCTTTTAACGGAAATTTGCGAGAACCACACAACACAGAGTGTTCCAGAATGTGAGCGACCCCAGTGCTATCATGAGGAGGGGTACGAAATGCTACATGAAATACTTTATTTGTATCTTCTGTATCGATGTATAACAAACGTGCACCAGATTGCTCATGCTGTAACATATAGGCTGTGCCATTCACCTCTTGAACAGGTTCAATTCGCTTTACACGAAAACCTGCATAAACTGTATTTAACTTCATAATACCTCTTTTCTATCTACTAAACATACAACGGTCATACCTAGCACGCTAGTTTTAACCGTTGTTATATATGTATAACAATTTGTCATAATACTAACTTATTATATCATGTTCTCAATGAGAATCATAATACAAATAAGTGAATAAGACCTGCAAAAATCCAAATCACAGCGCCCCATTTATAGGCCTTTTTCCCAATGCTAAATTCTATGCCACGGCTCATATTATATCGTGTAACACCATAAGGAATAAGAATGTACAATACCCATGCTAACACCATGTAGGAAAATTCTAAGTCATACCGCACATGCGCAGATAATAAACCTACAATAAATATGGTATCCCAAATCCAGCGATCATAGACTGTCTTAGGTGCTTCTTGTCCTTCTAATACGGGGCGTAAATGAGATACTGATACGATTTCAAATACTTGCACAACCCCTATACCTAAGGCTATGGCAAGAACGGTTTGTACAATGGTCACACCATCAATGCCTAATAGGGAAATATTTCCTGTCACCCCATACACAGCTACCACAATCATACCCAATAATTGTAATGCCTTTGTAACTTCTTCTTTTTGCTGTTCTTTCACTGTGGTTCGTTCATAAAACATGCGTTGAAAGGGTGTAGAAATCCGATTTAATACTAATGCCACAAAAATTGCCATCATAGAAACCATACTATACCTCCCCTAAAAATACTGTTAATAACCGATTTAACTCGATTTGGTCATAGGTACCCATCAACTCCCGTGCGGAATGCATGGCCAACAGCGGTAACCCTACATCCATGGTCCGCATCACTAATTGTGCTGAAGAAATAGAGCCTACTGTGGAGCCACCTGGAATATCCGAGCGATTCACATAAATTTGATGCTTAATGCCATGGGTCTCACATAAATCTGTCACAATCGCTTGTGCCACCGCATCTCCTGCATAGGATTGAGAACTAGCAATTTTTAAAACTACACCACCATTCAAAGTAGGATAATTAGTAATATCGTTTTTCTCTCCGTAATTAGGATGATAACCATGAGCCACATCAGAAGAAATCATAAAGCCTTTTGCAATGTCCGCTTCACAGGCTTCCTCTGAAAATCCCAAGGCACGGTACACGCGGCGCACTACATTTGGTAATAACAGGGAGGCACCCCCTTGTTTTGTACGACTGCCCACCTCTTCGTTATCAAATAGGAATACCATACGAATCCCTGTAGCATTTTGTTCTTTCGCACTTATAATACCTTGCAGGCAAGCATAACAGGATGTAAGATTGTCTAACCGTGGAGCACTGATATATTCCGCATCAAAGCCTACCGTTTCCACTGTATCCGTATTATATACGGTTAACTCATAGGATAAAATATCTGCCGGTTCACAGCCAATTTCTTCAGCTAACAAGGCTTTTAATAGAGTCTTGTCATCTTCATACTCTGCACCTACACCACGCATCAAAATGAGTGGTAACATTTCTTTTTGCTTATTGAATACAGCCTTTTCATTAACCTGGCGATTCATATGGATGGCTAAGCTGGGAATCGTAGCCACTGGACGAGCAAAGTCGACATAATGTGTATCTAACTCTAGGGAGTCTTTCCCTTTTGTCACTACTACACCAGCTAAGGACAATGGCCTGTCAAACCAAGTATATTGAATTAATCCGCCATAGCTTTCTACATTAAGCTTACCATAGCCTTTGTCAGTAATCATCGGATTTGGCTTCACCCGGAATCCTGGAAAATCGGTATGGGCAGACGCAATACGCAATGTCTTTCTAGGGTTTTCTCCAATATGGAATGCCACCAAAGTAGTACCATATACATCAATCACATAATCTCCTACAGTTAAGTCCCATTCTTCATCCATGGATAAAGGTGTAAAGCCTTGTTCTTCTAGTCGTCGATAAGACTCCTCCACCGTATGATACGGTGATGTGGAGCTTTCAATATACTCAAAAAAGTCAGCATACATAGCTGTTACTTCGTTTTGTTCACACATAATTCCTCCTATGAAAAATACCATAGGTACAACGTACACTATGGTATTGTCCACGCTTACTCTGGTAAGCCTACTGATTCTAAATTTGTTGTTGTAATCGTTTCAATTTCACCAGCGTCGCACAATTCTGCCACTTTTGGATCGATTGGTAATCGACCTAGCAACAATAAATTGTATTTTTTCAACACTTCATCAATGTGACTTTCACCAAAGATTTTATAATCTTTTCCATTATCTGGGCAATGGAAGTACGCAAAGTTTTCTACCACACCAATGATAGGTACTTGCATCATATCCGCCATTTTTACCGCTTTTTCCACAATCATGGACACCAAATCTTGCGGGGATGTAACCACGATAATACCATCCAATGGTAAGGATTGGAACACTGTCATCGCTACGTCACCCGTTCCAGGAGGCATATCAACGAATAAGTAATCTACATCGCCCCATACTGTATCGGAGAAGAATTGTTTTACTACATTGCCTACTATAGGTCCTCTCCAAAGGACTGGATCCGATTCATCATCCAATAATAAGTTTACAGACATGACTTTTACGCCATTTTTAGACACAATAGGATACATCAATTTTCCGTCATCACTACGTACTTTGTCTTTCAAGCCAAACACTTTTGGAATGGATGGACCAGTAATATCTCCATCAAGAATCCCTACAGATTTGCCTTTACGGGATTGGCTCACCGCCATCAAGCTTGTCACTAAGGATTTACCAACACCGCCCTTACCGGATACAATGCCGATGACCTTTTTCACATGACTTCTATCATTTGTCTTTACTGTTACATCTACTGGTTGTTGCGTACCGCATCCGCTAGAGGATCCGCAACCGCTGCAACCACCGTTATCTCCACATGCCATAATAAACCTTCTTTCTATATGTCTGAAAGTTCTCAGAACTTTCTTTGCCATAACAATGAATGCCATTCACACCTGTGAACGCATGTATATCCTATATATTTATAGGTATATATATTATAACATAGGATACAGGAAAGTCGAGCACCTAAAAGTTAGTAAATTATAATTAACCGCTTATGGTTTATTTCCTATAATAGAAACAAGATAAATGCACTCATCCCTCCGGGGGTCTGTATGAAAAATAACCTTCTCAATTATCGCGTAATCGAGGAGGTTATTTTTTACCACTCTTCTTATGACACGCTATTAACTATATCAGCATTTATTCCCCACAATACTCACGTGTCAATTCTCCAATGATTTGCATGCCTTTACGGATATCTTCCAAAGATGGCACAGTATAGCTTAAACGGAAATGTTGTCCATAAGGAACTCCATCTGCTGCAAAGGCACCACTTTTTACAATACCTACTTTGCGAGCAATAGCCTCTTCAAAGAAGGCATCGCAATCCACATGGTCTGGTAAGGTCATCCACACAAACATACCACCAGTAGGCTCTGTTAGTTGCACTTTAGAGCTACCAGATTCACGAAATGTATCCAACATAACTCGGCATTTTTCTTGATACACCTTGCACACCTTTTGTATCTGCTCATCATAATCGATATGTTCTAGCAAATAGCTTACCACACGTTGTGTGACTAGTGGCATTTGACCATCACAATTATTCTTCATCACTTGGATAGCTTGAATCACTTCACTCGGACCATATAAGAATCCCACTCGTAACCCTGCAGAAATCGTTTTAGAATAGGACCCTGCATAGAGCACGCGATTATCCGTGTCCATTTCTTTAAATGTCGGCACTCGTTCGCCAGCGAAACGAATTTCACCATATGGATCATCTTCGTAAATGAACAAATCGTAAGCTTTCGCAATCTCATAAATGGCTTTTCTTCGTTCTAAAGGCATAGTAATACCTGTAGGGTTTTGAAAGTTAGGAATCAGATAAATATATTTACCTTTTCCAGATTTTGCGGCCTCCTCCAGGGCTTCTGGAATCATACCCTCTCCATCTGTAGGAATGCCCACCGCTTTGCCACCTACACTGCGCACTGCATTAATAGCACTAGTGAAAGTATACGCATCCATGTACACTTCATCGCCAGCATCACATACTGTACGAGGTACTAAGCCTAAGTCTTGGCCTGCACCGATAGACAATAACAACTGTTGATTTTCTGTCGGCATGTGATGAACATGTACTAAACGGTGCAATGTTTGCTCTGCTAACTTGCCATCTCCTTGCATGGGGCCATATTGTAAAATTTCTAATGGATTCGTATGTACAATATGGTCAAAGGCAGATTGAATTTCTTCTACTGGCACCACTTCACCAGCAGGATTTCCTATGCCAAAACTAATAAACCCAGAAATCCCTGCACCACGTTCAAACACATCTCGAATGAAATTAGGGCCCTTACTGATGGACCGTTCTGGCAATGCAAATGCCATAAGAATCACTCCTTTTATATCTTATATTGATTTCTATGTATTTCTGTTCATTTCTGCCATATAGCTACACGATTATATAGTAATAACTATACAGTAAAGAACTATGTACTATGTATATGATATCCTAGTAGGTATAGACTTCACACTATTTCCCCCACGGATATGATAAACAGGAGCAACAGAGTTGCTCCTGTTTTGCATGTTATAAACTATGTCTTACATCATAATTTGCACCATAACTTGGTCTATATTTGACATGCCGGCACAATATAAATTATATCAGCTAGTTAGCTACATGCGCTTGTTCTTCGATAGTTATCAAGCAATCGCCACTTTCAATACGGCTACCTTCACGGACATGGATAACACCTACTACACCAGATACTGGCGCTGTAATCGTTGTCTCCATCTTCATCGCCTCTGTCACCACAAGAGCGTCACCTTTTTTCACAGCTTGACCTACTTGTGCCACAATTTTTACAACAGAACCGGATAATGTAGCTCCTACTTCACCTGGTTTACTTGGGTCCACTTTATGACGAACCACACCGGTTGTTTTAATGTGTTTATCATGAATTTTAATCGTTCTAGGTTGACCATTCAATTCAAATAGAACATAGCGATTACCATCTTCATCAGCTTCACTCATTTGGATGTATTTAATCACCAATGTTTTACCTTGTTCAATGGTTACTTCTACACTTTCACCACGTTTCATACCAAAGAAGAAGGTTGGTGTATCCAACACACTCACATCGGAATAGTCATGTTTGAACGTAGTATAATCAGCAAATACCTTAGAGTATAAACAATGAGCAATTACATCTTCATCTGTAGTGCCTGCCCCTTTTTCTGCTAATTCTCTACGAACTAGTTCAAAATCAACTGATGGCAACATAGCACCAGGACGTCCATCCAATGGTTTTTCACCTTTCAAGACGATTTGTTGTAAACGTTCAGGGAATCCCAAGTATGGAGTACCAATATAGCCCTTAAAGAATTCTACCACCGATTGTGGGAAGTCCAATGTATCACCTTTATCGTAGATATCTTGTTCTGTCAAATTATTTTGCACCATGAACAAAGTCATATCCCCTACAACTTTAGAAGATGGTGTTACTTTGATGATATCCCCAAATAACATACTCACTTCGTGATATACACGTTTAATATCTTCCCAACGTTCTCCAAGACCAACACTTTTCGCTTGTTGCTGCAAGTTGGAATATTGTCCACCAGGCATTTCATGTTGGTATACAGTTGTATTTGGATAAGAAGAAGTATGGTCTACCCCTTTGTAGTATGGGCGAATGGATCCAAAGTAATTGGAGGCTTCTTCCATATAGTCTACATTCATAGTTGGTTGACGATCATGTCCAGTCAAACCATAGTACATGGAACTCATGCTAGGCTGGCTTGTACCATTGGCAAAAGCGGAATATGCTAAGTCGATAATATCTACCCCTGCATCTACAGCACGGCCATAGGAGTATATGGCATTGCCAGAACCTTCATGGGTATGTAAATGAATTGGTAAGTCTACCGCATCTTTTAATGCGCTTACTAAGTTATACGCCGCTTGAGGTTTTAACAACCCCGCCATGTCTTTAATAGCCAAAATATTAGCCCCTGCTGCTGCTAATTCTTTACCCATGTTGACATAATATGCCAAGTTATATTTATCACGACGAGGGTCTAGAATATCTCCTGTATAGCATAAGGCAACTTCTGCTACTTTACCTTGATTACGTACTTCATCGATGGCTACCTTCATATTATCTAAGCTATTTAAGCTGTCGAAAATACGGAATACATCGATACCATTTTTGCCAGCTAATCGGATAAATTCACGCACTACATTATCTGCATAACTTGTGTATCCTACCGCATTAGAGCCACGAAGCAACATTTGTAACAAGATGTTTGGCACTTGTTCACGGAACATACGTAACCGTTCCCATGGATCTTCATGCAAGAAACGATACGCTACATCAAAGGTTGCGCCGCCCCAACATTCTAGGGAGAATAAATTAGGCAACCCTTTAGCCACACGACCCGCTACACGGGCCATATCTGCGGTACGCAAACGAGTAGCGAACAAGGATTGATGAGCATCACGCCATGTGGTATCTGTGAACAATACTTTTGGTTGTTCTTGTACCCATTTAGAAAACTTTTCTGGTCCTAATTCATCTAATTTTTGTTTTGTCCCCGCTGCTGGTGCACCGGCTATATTAGATGGCATAATGATAGGTTCAAATGTTGGCACTTCTTCTTTGTGTCCATTGTAACCATTCACAGTTACATCAGCGATGTAGCGAAGTAATTTTGTACCTCTATCTTTATCTTTTTTCAAGTTAAACAATTCTGGATGTTCGTCGATGAAATGAACGTTGTAATCTCCAGATTGGAACACTTCATGTTCTAATACATTCACCAAGAAGTGCACATTCGTTTTTACACCACGAATACGGAACTCCCGCAAGCAACGCAACATTTTACGGATAGCTTCTTCTGTGGACAACGCCCAAGATGTAGCTTTTACTAACAAGGAATCATAATATGGGGTAATGACTGCACCGGTGAAAGCATTGCCACCATCCAAACGAATACCAAAACCACCAGAACTACGGTACGTAATCAATTTACCTGTATCTGGCATGAAATTGTTGTTTGGATCTTCTGTAGTAATACGACATTGGATGGCTACCCCTTCACAACGAATATGTTCTTGTGCAGGAATAGCTACCGCTTCACTGTGCAATGCATGACCTTCGGCAACACGAATTTGCGTATGCACAATGTCGATGCCTGTAATCATTTCAGTTACTGTATGTTCTACTTGAATACGAGGGTTTACCTCAATGAAATAGAAGTTTCCATCTCCAGTTACCAAAAATTCTACCGTACCAGCACTGACATAATTCACGTGTTTCATGATTTTCACCGCTGCTGCACAAATACGGTCACGCAAGTCATGAGACAAGGCAAAGGCTGGCGCTACTTCTACTACTTTTTGATGGCGACGTTGGATAGAGCAATCCCGTTCATGTAAATGCACAATATTACCATGTTCGTCACCGATGATTTGTACTTCAATATGTTTGGGCTCTACAATTAATTTTTCAACGTACACATCATCATCACCAAACGCCATTTTTGCTTCGGATTTCGCACGATCATAAGCATCACGAAGTTCTTCATATTTTGTCACTTCACGCATACCACGACCGCCACCGCCATTAACGGCTTTGATCATCAACGGATAGCCATATTTCGCAGCAAATGTTTCTAATTCTGCAAACTCCTTCAATGGACCATCACTGCCAGGAATCATCGGTATATCTGCTTTTTTGGCTTGAATCCGAGCATTGACTTTGTCCCCGAACATCACTAAATGTTCTACTTTAGGACCGATGAAAGTAATTCCTTCTTCTTCACAACGTTGTGCAAAATGAGCATTTTCAGATAAAAATCCATACCCTGGATGAATCGCATCTACATCATGTTCCTTCGCAATACGAATAATATCTTCAATATCCAAGTATGCATCTACTGGTTTTTTACCTTCCCCTACTAAATAGGATTCATCCGCTTGATTGCGATGTAATGAAAGTGCATCTTCGTTAGAATAAATAGCTACCGTGCGAATGCCCATTTCGTTACATGCACGAAGTACACGAATGGCGATTTCACCACGGTTTGCTACTAATAGCGAGCGTATTTGTTTCATCATAATCCCTCCTCAATTTTGCATATTCCAGTATTACTACCATTTGGAATAGACATTTGTATACCTCATTATACTCCTAAACGTTGAAATTAGCTAGATATAAACAGTGGTTATTGGTAAAGTTCCTAAAAGAATTATATGAATATAAAAAACCGATATACAACTTTTGTCTATACGATAGAGTATGTGTATATTTTTTGTAATCATTGACCATATTATCACTTTCTATGATATGATAAATTATATAATCTACATTTTGATACATATACAATTTACTCAGCTACAAGGACATCTATGCAACCTATTTTATATTTCACACTTTCATTAGATCATGCTCCATGCTCCATGAATCAAGCCATCCGAGAGCAAAAGATATCCCAAGCAATGCGCCGTCGTCTTCGTCGTGAGGGTTCGTTTCTTGTGAACGGAGTACCTGCCACTTGGGATACGTTGCTACATCCAGGTGATTCCATAAAAGTTCACCTCACTAAAACATCACACATCGACCCTACTCCTATGGATTTGGATATTCTATTCGAGGATGAGCACTTATTAGTGATTAACAAACCTGTAGGCATGCTTATGCACCCTACTTCTTCTGAAAGATATCACACACTTGCCAACGGTGTGTTGGCTTACTTTCAACAACATGATATAAATGCTAGCTTTCATCCCATCCATCGACTAGATAAGGACACATCTGGTCTCGTTATCATCGCTAAGAATGCCTTGGTTCAACATGCTTTCACCAAGCAGCATTCACGCATCCAAAAAGTATACGATGCTATAACCGATGGTATTATTCCTGTCAGTAATTTATCCATTCATTTCCCTATTGCTCGCTTAGAGGGTAGCATTATTGAACGTTGTACTCATCCACTAGGGCAACCTGCCCATACGGATATAACCGTAGTCCAACGACATCCACACCATACCCATGTGCGCTGTTACCTGCACACAGGACGGACTCACCAGATCCGAGTTCACCTTAGTGCTCTAGGGTACCCACTCGCAGGGGATGATTTATACGGAGGCTCCTTAACATGGCAAACCAAACAATGCTTGCATGCATCAGAACTACATTTTATCCATCCCATGATACAAGAGTGGATCACATTGCAAGCACCATTACCAGAGTATTTTAATAAAATTCCATAACAAAAAAACTGACACACTCCAAGAGCATGCCAGCTTTTCTCAAATCAAATTAAATTTTATTGTTGCAACCTAATACATTTTTGATTTTATGTTGTACCATAGCTTGGATAGCCTCACGGCCAGGTCCCAAGTATTTACGAGGATCAAACTCTGCAGGATTATTGGCTAATACTTCACGAATACTTGCCGTCATCGCTAAGCGCAAGTCTGTATCGATATTAATTTTGCATACTGCCATTGTAGCTGCTTTACGGAGCATCTCTTCAGGCACCCCTTGTGCACCTGGGATTGCGCCACCAAAGGAGTTACATTTTTCTACGAATGCTTGTGGTACAGAGGATGCTCCATGCAATACGATTGGGAAATTCGGCAACAATTCGCCTACTCGTTGTAAACGGCCGAAATCTAAATATGGAGTACCTTTAAATTTATACGCCCCATGGCTTGTACCGATGGCAATGGCTAAAGAATCTACCCCAGTTAAGCGAACAAACTCAGCCGCTTCTTCTGGATCGGTAAATAACGCATCTTTTTCGCTAACGTTGACATCGTCTTCCACACCTGCTAAACGGCCTAATTCACCTTCTACTACAACACCGTGTTTGTGAGCATATTCCACTACACGCGCAGTTAACTCTACATTTTTTTCAAAAGGATGTTTAGACCCATCAATCATAACAGACGTAAAACCACTGTCGATACAGTCTTTACAAATTTCAAAATCATCACCGTGGTCCAAATGCAAAGCGATAGGAAGATCTGTATCGATTAAGGCAGCTTCCACCAATTTTGTTAAATACACAGGCTTAGCATATTTACGAGCCCCTGCAGATACTTGCAAGATCAATGGAGCTTGCTCTACCTTTGCCGCATCCACAATACCTTGGATAATTTCCATATCGTTTACATTGAACGCACCAATGGCATAGCCTCCAACATAGGCTTTCTCAAACATCTCTTTCGTAGATACTAATGGCATAATGGGCCTCCTTGTAATATATAATTAAATACATTATTAATGACTATATATTGTTATTATACCGTATCTACTAGAGCGATTCAAGAAAAATCTATATTCTCAAAGGCTGTCAATATGATTGAGAACATGCCTATTCTATGGTACAATTAAAAGTGAGTCTTTCATAGATTCAATCGAATCTTTCAGTATAGGAGATATCATGGTTAATCGATTTTTACAGGGTACGCTCATCTTGACGATTGCGGGATTTGTGGTGAAAGCTATTGGTAGCTTGAACTGGATTTTCTTATCCCGTGTTCTCAGCGGTGAGGGTATCGGTATCTACCAAATGGCATTTCCAGCGTATTTATTGGCGCTGCAGCTATCCAGCGCAGGAATTCCTATTGCCATTTCTATTATGACTGCGGAAAAATTAGCAAAACAGGATTTATTGGGAGCCAAGAAAGTATTTTCTATTTCTTTCAAAATGCTATTTGTTCTCGGTCTATTGTTCAGTATTGCCGTCTATGGCTCTGCCCAATGGCTTATTGACATTAATTTCATTACAGACCCTAGGGCATACTATTCATTAATCGCTCTATCACCTGCGGTATTCTTTGTCACCCTCATTTCTTGCTATCGAGGCTACTTACAAGGTTGGCAAATGATGACCCCTACGGCTATCAGCCAAATTGTAGAACAGTTACTACGTGTTGTAGTGATGTTGGGGGCGGCGTATATCTTGCTGCCTTATGGATTAGATGTGGCTGCTGGTGGTGCTAGCTTGGGGGCAGGTATCGGTGCGGTCGGTGCCTTAGTGGTACTCATGTACTATTACTATCGCCTACCAAAACAATTAGACGAACCGATGATAACTACAGAACCACCTGAAAGTTCTAAGTCCATCATTCGTCGTTTAATCAATTTATCTATCCCTATCGCCTTGGCTAGTATGATGTTACCTATTGTAGCCATGTTAGATGTAGCGATTATTCCACGGCGATTAATCGATATCGGGTATCCGCTCCATGAAGCTACAGAGCTATACGGATATTTATCAGGTATGGCGGTGCCTCTTATCAACTTAGCCACCATCATTACGGCAGCCATTGCCACAAGCATTGTGCCAGCCGTTTCCAACGCTGTATCCATTAAGGATATCAAACAAGTATACTATCGTACAGCAGGTTCTATGCGGTTAACCTTCGTAGCAACGATTCCTTTCACGGTGATGCTATACGTTTTGGCAGAACCAGTGGTATCCACTATTTATAATGCACCACGTGCAGCAGAAGCCACGCAAATCTTAGCGTGGGCCATCTTCTTTTTGGGGCTTCACCAAGTGACCACTGGCATCCTACAAGGGCTCGGTAAACCACGCATTCCCGTTATCAACATGGGCATCGCAGCCATTGTGAAAGTCATCTTAAACTGGGAATTAACGGCTATCCCTGCATTAGGTATTGGTGGTGCTGCTTATGCCACTGTCGCCGACATTGGTTTTGCTGCCCTATTGAATCTTATCTGGATTCATCGCCATACAGGCTACTTTATCGACCTTATCTTATTGGGTAAAAACATCGTCTCCGCCTCCATCATGGGTGTGGCTATGTATTATTTCTATCCACTCTTACAAGGAAGTATCCCAACATTCTTTAATATCATGATTACCGCTATCATAGGTGCACTTATCTATGTAGCTATCATGATCGTTCTGAAAGGACTCAACAAAAATGATGGAGCCCGATTACCTGTAGTTGGTCGCTTCTTTAGATAACTAAGAATGACAAATTTCAAGTTATTTAGATAATTAAATATCCCTACTTCTGGACCATTCTTTAGATGGTCTATACGAATATACTTAAATACCTTTGAAAGATAACTTTCAAGGGTATTTTTTATAGACAGGTTGCTATCTGCTAGCGCCATCCACCTACAACATATACTACCAAATACCTAATCACTCCACCTAAAAAACTAGTTACAAAAAAGAACAGCCCCAAAGGACTGTTCTTCTACGCACAACCTATTATATAGGTCATTATCTATTTGTCTTACGCGTTTTTAGCGATTTCTACTAATTTCGCGAATGCAGCTGCATCATGTACTGCCAAGTCAGCCAACATTTTACGGTTAATTTCCACACCAGCTTTTGTTAAACCAGCGATGAAACGGCTGTAGGATAAACCATTGATACGGCTTGCTGCATTGATACGAGCGATCCATAATTTACGGAACTCACGTTTTTTAGCACGACGGTCACGACGAGCATAATATAATGCTTTCATTACGGATTCGTTCGCTTTTTTGAATAAGCGAGAACGTGTACCACGGTAACCTTTAGCTAATTTTAAGATTTTTTTATGACGTGCATGCGCTGTTACGCCTGTTTTTACTCTTGCCATTATTGTATTCCTCCAATATCGTTATATGTTACTAAAATATTTGAATCTTATGCGTATGGTAAGCATTTAACTACGCGTTTGTAGTCAGATTTGCTAACCAATGTAGCTTTACGAAGATTACGTTTACGTGCTGGAGATTTTTTCTCTAAGATATGGCTTTTGAAAGCTTTTGCACGTTTGAATTCACCACTACCTGTTACTTGGAAACGTTTAGCCGCTGCGCGACGAGTTTTAATCTTTGGCATTATTCTTCCTCCTAATTACCTTTTTTAGCTAAAATCATTGTCATGTTTCGGCCTTCTAGTTTCGCTTCTTTTTCAACAACCGCTTGGTCAGTTAATTCACCAGCAAAACGAGTCAGCACATTAAGCCCCAATTCTGGGTGGCTCAATTCACGACCGCGGAACATGATCGTTACCTTAACTTTATTACCATCACCTAAGAATTTAGCTGCATTTTTAAGTTTTACATAAAAATCATGATCTTCGATGTGAGGACGAAGCTTCACTTCTTTCAACGTGAAAGTTTTTTGCTTCTTCTTTGCTTCTTTTTCGCGTTTTTGTTGCTCATAACGGTATTTACCATAGTTCATAATACGACAAACTGGTGGTTTACCATTAGGGGCTACTTCTACTAGATCTAAATGTTGTTCTTCTGCCATAGCTAAGGCATCACGAACAGACATAATACCTAACTGATCATTATCTGCACTTACGACACGAACTTCGCGAGCACGGATTTCTTCATTAATACGCGGTGTATCTTTGCTAATACTAGTCACCTCCAAAGGGATAAAAAAATCGGATGGCACAAGGCCATCCGAGCATAGTTTGTAACTATCTGTACCCAATATTTCATGACATTAGGTGAGAAGCGGATGGCTTCTACTTGTTAATACTCAATTAGTATACGCTATTAAGCCATATTTGTCAAGGACTCTCCCCTTTAACTTTATATATTATTACTTTACAGCAATATACTTTGTATGAATTACTAATATGTCATAAAGTAAAAGCACTAGTATACAACTCTGATAAAAAGGCCCTCCCAAAGGAGAGCCTTTTCATATTACTTTTGCTATTGATTAGCCTTGTTGTAATTCGTCTTCAAAACCTTTTTGTAAACGAACATAAGATTGACGGCGTTCTTTAGCTAATTGTTTGTTGATTTCTAACAATTCTTTGCTCATTGCAGGAACTGCTTTACCCAAAGATGTATAACGAACTTCTTTTCCTAAGAAGGAGTCGAATAATTCGTAATCAGGTTCTTTGGAATCAAGGCTGAATGGGTTTTTGCCTTGTGCTTTTAATGCTGGGTTGTAACGGTATAAATCCCAGTAACCAGATGCAACAGCTTGTTTAGTTTCAGCTTGTGCATTACCCATACCGCCTTTGATACCATGGTTGATACATGGAGCATAAGCAATGATTAGGGATGGACCTGGATATGCTTCAGCTTCTGCCAATGCTTTCATCAATTGGTTCATGTCAGCACCCATACCAACTTGAGCCACATAGATATTGCCATATGTCATAGCGATCATGCCAAGGTCTTTTTTGTTTGTACGTTTACCTTGCGCAGCGAATTGAGCAACCGCACCTACGCGAGTAGATTTAGATGCTTGACCGCCAGTGTTGGAGTATACTTCTGTATCGAATACGAATACGTTAACGTCTTCGCCAGAAGCCAATACATGGTCAAGGCCACCGAAACCAATATCGTATGCCCAACCGTCACCACCGAAGATCCATTGGGAACGTTTTACAAGGTATTGTTTTTTAGCCAATACTTCTTTTACAGCTTCTGTTTGTTCTACTTTGGAAAGAGCATCGATCACTGCTTTAGCACGGTCACGAGTACCTTCGCCTTGAAGACGTTTTTCTAACCATAAGTCAAGAACTTGTTTAGTTGTTTCATCAGCTGTTTCAGCAATGGAAGCTACAGTGTCAGCTAATTGTGCACGGATTTTTTCAGTACCGATGAACATACCATAACCGAACTCAGCATTGTCCTCGAATAAGGAGTTAGCCCATGCAGGACCTTGGCCTTGTTGGTTTTTAGTGTATGGAGATGCTGGCATAGATGCACCCCAAATAGAGGAACAACCTGTCGCATTGGCAATCATCATACGGTCACCGAATAATTGAGTAATCAATTTAGCATATGGAGTTTCACCACAACCTGCGCAAGCGCCAGAGAACTCAAGCAATGGAGTTTTGAATTGGGAACCTTTTACAGTTTCTTGTTTCATTGGGTGAGATTTAGTTGGTAATGCTACACCATAATCCCAAGCTGGAGCAAATTCTAATTCGCCATCGATAGGACGCATTTCGATTGCTTTTCCTTTAGGAGCTGGACAGATATTCACGCAGTTACCGCAACCTAAGCAGTCTAATGGAGATACTGCAATACGGAATTGCAATTCACCTTTAGTCATCATTTCTGGAATTGTTTCAAAGTTTTCAGGTCCTGCTGCTGCTTCTTCTGCTGTCGCTAATACAGGACGAATAGTTGCATGTGGACAAACGAAGGAACATTGGTTACATTGGATACAGTTTTCTTTGATCCAGTGTGGAACGAATAAGGCAGCACCACGTTTTTCGAATGCAGCTGTACCAGAAGGTAATGTACCATCTTCATAGCCTGTGAAAGCGGATACTGGTAAGTCATAACCAGCTTGCGCATTAACAGGTTTTGCAATGTTAGCTACATAGCTTGGGCAAGTTGTGCAAGAAGATTTCTCGAAAGTATCTTCGGAGTCTTTTGCATCTTTCCATGCTGCTGGAACTTCTACTTTTACAAGAGCTCCTACACCTTGATCAACAGCTTCGTTATTCATTGCAACAACGTCTGCACCTTTTTTACCATATGTTTTTTCAATGGAGTCTTTTAAGTATTCCACTGCTTTATCGATAGGAATGATTGTGTCTTCAGTCAATTTGAAGAACGCAGCTTGAGTAACCATATTGATACGGCCGCCCAAACCAATTTCAGCTGCAATTTTCGCTGCATTGATGATGTAGAAGTTCAATTCTTTTTCAGCAATTGTACGGCGAAGTTTTGCAGGTAATTTTTCTGCTAATTCTTCTGGACCCCAAGTACAGTTCAATAAGAATGTACCGCCATGTTTGATACCACGAAGAAGATCGTATTCGTGAACATAAGATTGACGATGACAAGCAATAAATTCTGGTTCAGTTACCAAGTATGGTTTGTTAATTGGGTTTTTACCAAAACGTAAGTGAGACATTGTCACACCACCAGATTTTTTGGAGTCATAGTCGAAGTATGCTTGTGCATACATATCTGTATGGTCACCGATGATTTTGATAGCCGATTTGTTAGCACCTACAGTTCCGTCAGAACCGAAGCCCCAGAATTTACATCCAGTCAAACCTTCAGTTTTTACAGATACACCTTCAGCACGGTTCAAGGACAAGTTAGTTACATCGTCATTGATGCCTAATGTGAAGAAACGTTTGCCCTCTTCTGCTAACATGTTATCAAATACTGCTACAAGATCAGCTGGGATTACGTCTTTAGAAGAAAGACCATAACGACCGCCGAATACTTTAGCATTGATATTGTGTTGAACAAGTGCTGCTTGAACGTCTAAGAATAAAGGTTCAGCCAATGCACCTGGTTCTTTTGTACGGTCTAACACCGCTACGCGTTCTACAGTTTTTGGAAGAGCCGCTGCAAAACGTTCTGTGGAGAACGGACGGAATAAATGTATTTGTACGAAACCAACTTTGCGGCCTTGTGCACGTAAGTAATCTACAGTTTCAGTAGCTACTTGTGCGGAGGAACCCATTGTTACAATTACGTCAGTTGCATCTTCTGCACCATAGTAGTTAAACAATTGGTAGTTACGACCAGTGATTTTATTGATTTCATGCATGTAATGTTCTACTACATTTGGAACTTCTAAGTAGAATGGGTTAGAAGCTTCACGATGTTGGAAGTAGATATCAGGGTTTTCAGCAGTACCACGAGTTACAGGGGCATCCGGATTCAACGCACGTTGACGGAATGCTTCTAAAGCCTCTTGGTCTACTAAAGGTTTTAATTCATCATATTCTAATACTTCGATTTTTTGGATTTCGTGAGAAGTACGGAAACCGTCAAAGAAGTTGATGAAAGGAACGCGAGTTTTTAACGCTGTTAAATGCGCAACTGGAGCAAGATCCATAACTTCTTGTACAGAAGATTCTGCTAACATAGCACAACCAGCAGCACGAGCTGCCATAACGTCTTGATGGTCACCAAAGATAGACAATGCTTGCGCTGCGATAGCACGAGCTGCTACATGGAATACACCTGGAAGTAACTCACCAGACACTTTGTACAAGTTAGGTAACATCAATAATAGACCTTGAGAAGATGTGAAAGTAGTTGTCAATGCACCAGCTTGTAAAGAACCGTGAACTGCTGCTGCAGCGCCGGCTTCGGATTGCATTTCAACAACCTGTACAGTATGACCGAACAAGTTTTTACGGCCTTGTCCTGCCCATTCATCCACATGTTCTGGCATTGGAGAAGATGGAGTGATTGGATAAATCGCTGCCACTTCGGAAAAACCATACGCTACGTGAGCCGCAGCTTGGTTGCCGTCCATAGTTTTCATTTTACGCATGTTAAAATAGCCTCCTTACAGCAAATAAAAATTAACACTTGTAGTTACATACAAAACAGGGGGATGTATACAGATTCTTATCCAAGCACTCGCTAGACGAATCTTCCCCTCAGAGTATCAAAATGTTTTGAAATATGAATCATTTATTTCTAAAAAGATTGCATATGTTGCAAAAATGTAATAATATATTAGTTATATAGTACCTCTTTGCAAATTTGTGAAGTAGCAACTCTACTTCGCAACAAATTGATATAGCCTTATGGTTTCATTATACATTGAGAACGAGAACTTCGCAATACCATATAGACTATGTACATTGCTAATTATGCGATTATCAATTTACATTTTTTCATATAATATTGCTTAATTAGCATACTAAAAAAGAGGGCTTTTGTTATTACCATATGTAAGAGGTGCGTTATGGACTTTCATCACTTAAAATACTTCGTAGAAGTAGCGGATCAAAAAAGTTTCAGCAAGGCCGCAAGAAATCTTCACATTTCACAATCTGCTATCAGCCGTACCATAAAAGCTCTAGAAGATGAGCTAGGTGTTGTATTATTCATTCGTAATGCAAAATCCGTTGAAATGACTGACGGTGGCACCATCTTTTTAACCCATGCAAAACGGGTTGTCTTTATGTTTGAACATTTAAAAATCGATTTCGAAAATGAATTCCGCTTAGAGCAAGGTTCTGTACTCATTGGTTTACCTCCTGTAACAGACGCTCCTATCTTTGCGCAATTACTAGGTGAGTTCAAACAAACTTACCCTCAAATCGATTTGGAATTATATGAACACGGTTCTAAGAAAATAGAAATCTCAGTCCAAGAAGGTCTCATCGATGTGGGTATCATCTGTACTAAACCGAACGCCAAAGAATTTGATTCCTTCTATTTAACAAGTGATCCTTTAAGCGTTATCTTGCCAAAAGATAATCCATTAGCAGAAGAAGAATCTATCTCTCTTGATCAATTAGCAGACCAATCTTTCGTATTACATAAAGATGATTTTAATTTACACGATGAAATTGTAAAATCTTGTAAATCTGTGGGCTTCCAACCGCACATAGTATTTGAAACAAGCCAACGTGATTTGATGTTGCAAACCGTTGCCGCTCACTTAGCAATTGCTTTATTGCCTAGCCGCTTATGCCCTACGGAAGATGAAAATACAAAAGTTGGATCCAGCGTTGTAGTACGCCCTTTAGTGAACCCTGAAATTATGCATACCTTACATGTGATCTGGAAAAAAGGACATTATCTATCTCACGCATCCCGCTTATGGTTAGACTTCGTGATGGCACGCTTGCCGTTGATTCCTGGCGACACCCATGATGAAACAGCTGAGTAATCTACTTCTAAAAGTAGGCACTCTCCTACGTAAGCCCCTATTTTGGATTATCCTCTATGTACTAAGCACAACCTATTGGATGGTGTCACAACAACTAGAAATTGACACCCTGAAAGAACGCATCGATATGGAGCACACCATGGAACATAGCGATACCTTTCACTATCGCTTAACCAACCTAGAAAGCATCAGTAACTCTCACGGAGAACGCCTAAAAGAACTAGAACGAGACAGCTGGCAGCTCAAACGCTTTGCCAACCAACACCAGTTCCGCATCATGCAGCTAGAGTGGGAACACCCCAACATAGAGGCTCCAGAACCAAGCAAAGCAACACCGGTGAAAACACCATTCAAAGCAAACCCAACCAACGTCCCAGACGTTAAAAAATAAAATAAAGGACTGTACCAAGTGCATTAGCATTATGTACAGTCCTTTTTATATTCCATTTGCGATATCATAAATCTGTTTGCGACGCCTACCTAAGCACTTACTACATTTGAAAAGGAGGGATAGGCGAGGTATAAAGAATTTGCGGTAGCATCTTTCCGTGCGACGCCTATCTTAACACTGACTGTATACGAAAAGGGGGATATATGGGAGTAAAAAAGAATTTGCAACAGCATATTCCCCTATGACGCCTACCTAAGCACTTACTACATTTGAAAAGGAGGGATATGTGAGATATAAAAACAATTTGCGGCAGCATGTTTTTATATCTCACATATCCCTCCTACCCATTTCGAGTATAAGTGCTTAGTGTATAAGGAGCATCCATTCGAGGAACGTACACAGTACATAAGCAATAATAAACTTCACTTTCTGTTTCCGATCCCGATCTTCATCAGCCACTTTCAACCGATGTGCCAAGAATCGTTTATCCCGTATTTGCATTAACATTTCCACGATGTGCTCTTGTCGTTTCACAACGTTTTTATCATTCTCTAGGGCCTGCTTTTGCATCGCAATACGTCGCTGTAATCGTCGCATCTGTATCTTAATGTTATTGCTCACAAAGACAGATTGCCATTTTTTCCTCGTTTCAAAATACATATAAATATACCGAGGAATATTCATAACGATAAAACTAAACAGTAAAATACTTAAGGAAATAAAGAAATATGTGGAAAAGGAAAAATCCTGTAACTCTTCATGAGGTAAGTAATGGTTCAAGATAATAAAACTCACCCAAACTCCTATAGGCATTAATAAGGCAGCCGCCATATCGATGGATCGAACCCAGTTCGTTTTTACAGGCATTTCAGGCGCAGAATATGTTTCTAGTTTCTGATGAAATGCATAGTACTCCACTTGCAATACTGATTGCCCCGATTTGATCCCTGTTAGCAAAACAGGTCCTACACTTTCTTTTGAGCGTTGCGGCCAAGGAATGAACTGTCGTATCGTACTATTCGGCGACAAATCAAATCGAATAATGCCTTTTTTTTCTAATCGCATAGATGATGTATCATCATCGATACTGAAAGGATTAAAAAACATTCCTAATACATGTAAGCTCCAATTCCCAAAAAGATGGGTAATGATATTTAAGAATAAACCTCCCATATCTACGTTAGCTACATCCACTTTAATTTGAATAGTTGATGTATAATCATCAAACCAAATATCATCAACATCAAACTCCACATTGATGACATTCCCCAGTTTGGTGATGACATTCATAAATACCTTATTATTTGGTTCAAATTCGAAGATTATAGAATGAAAGAACCAATGATTACGCACTACCGATCGCATCTTGCGGTTGACTGCTTCTTCCTCAATGGATAGCATACGATGATCATACAATGTATTTCCATCTTCTAATGACTCAGGTAAACGTGGGCCTTCTATATGTGTTTGTGTAGTTACAGCATTAGCTAACTTCAATAGCTTAGTAACTAATTGTCCCATATATATCTCCTATCTAGTAGGTTATCTCAATCTAAGTGATACACTTTTATAATCATCACAATTATATCATAGTCCCCCCATAAATGAAAGAATAGCCCTATATAGCATATTCACTATAGGTAAGGCTATTCATATCTTATAGATATTCTGCGTATTAAATTCGTTCCATGCTTAACCGATGGTATTCATAAAATCGGCCCTGTAAAGCTAATAAGTTTTCATAGGTTCCACTTTCCACAATACGTCCTCGTTCCAAGAACAAGATACGATCCATCTCATGAAGCTGTTCAATATGGTGTGTAATGTATAACACAGTTTTTCCTTGGAACAAGGTGCTCAACTGGTCTTGTACTAAGTGTCGAGTCACTTGGTCTAATCCTTCTAATGGTTCATCCAAGAGCAAAATCTCTGCATCACGTAAATACAACCGTGCCATTCCCAAACGTTGTCGTTGTCCTCCGCTAAGACCCATTCCCCCTTGCCCAACTATAGTCCGCAAGCCTTTCGGTAAGCTTCGTACCCAGTCCGCCAGTTGTACTGCTTCTAAAGCTTGCCATACATCTTCATCGGTAGCGCTCGGCTTGGCCAATCGGACGTTATCACCAATGGTAGCATGGAATACATAGATATCTTGGGTAGCGAATGCCATATGTGATTGTAATTGCTCCTCTGAAAGAGTCCTTGTATCAACTCCATCAATAGAGATAGTACCACTGTAATCATACCATCGTTGCAATAGAGCAAATAAGGTGCTTTTCCCAGATCCACTAGGTCCCACAATAGCCACTTTCTCACCTTTTTGAATGGACAAGTCTAACCCATCATAGATAGGTAGGACATCGTAGGCAAAAGATACCGATTGTACACAAACCATCGGGGATTTTCTCTCCGCCATTGTACAGTTTACAATATCATCCAATTTCCTTGCTAAATTTTTTGACTGTTGTAAGGTAGTACTGATTCCTTCACTATCATACAAGTATTCATGCTCAATATTTACTTTTGCCTTCATCACACTTGTAGTATTTGTACTATGCCCTGATGGTCCCTCCAACTGTTCTAATCGTTCCATGGCTAAAGCACTTTCATAGCCATGTAAGGATGCCTCTGTCATAGGTTGCAACACTTCAAAGTATGACTGCAATCCGATAGCAATAACAGCTACCCACAGTGGTCCAAAGGAGCTTCCATCGATTGCCCATACCCCAACCACTACTCCCACTAGTAACGCTGATTGGGCTAACCCTAAAATGATTGTCTGATTCCAACGAACACCACGATTCCATAATCCTTGCCAACCATCAAACGCATTAAAAGATACTTTCATAGACTGTACAAATCGCATTTCTTGATGACTCATAATAATATCTACTACACCATGAATCGATTCGATTAATTCTTCTTTCATGCGTCCTCTCGTATGTAGTCGCATAGGTGGGACTCGTCGCAATGCATAGGTAATACCCATCGGTAGCACCACGCCTACAATAATACTATACAGTGCAATCACGATGGCTACTATAGGGTGCAATTGATATCCAATAATACAGCCTAGTACTGCAACACCGAGGAATGACAAGCTAGGCACTAACGTACGCAAATAAAAAAACTGTAACGTTTCAATATCTGCCATAATCCGCCCTAGCAAGTCACCCATTTTCATAGATTGAAAGATAGCTGGAACTAGTGGTTCTAGCCGCCTAAAGAAAGCAATACGCAATTCGTATAAACCCTGGAACGCCATAGAATGCGACACATATCGCTCCCCATAGCGGCAGATAGCACGGCTAATCCCAAAAAATCGAACTCCTACGATAGCCAAGCTAAGTACCACTAATACAGGATGCTCCGAGGCTTTCGTTATGAGCCATGTAGATGTAGTCAGTAATCCAATATTCATGAGCACCGTGGCCATGGCAAAAATGACGCTTCCCACTAACAAAACTCTATGCTGAGATAGTACATTCCATAACGATATCAACCCACGGCGTATATCCGGTTCTTTTACAGATTCCCTCACTTCATGTTGCCATTCATCATCGTTTACTATGCTTGGTTCCATCGCAGTTCGAGTCATAGTGTCGTAGTCCATCTTGTATGTCTCCACGATTTTCTCTTGTACCATCGATTCAGCGTTTATTCTAGTATCTTCCTTAGCATGTAATACATCTAATTGGTATAGATTGGTTGGACCGGATTGAGTCTTCCTATCTTGAAGTTCAGCATTAGTGCTGCACACTGTTTCTGGAGCTCGATTCAACCGTTCTACACCCTCATTCTCCACAGCAAGCTTTCGTATCACAGGATTACTATAGGTATTTACTAAGGATGCAAAATATCCATTTTGTGTCACTAAATCCGTATAACTACCAGATTCCACTAATCGTCCTTCTCGCATCACAAATAAGACATCTACATACTTCATGGTTTGTACACGATGTCCCACATAAAGAACGATTTTATCTTTCCCGTAATCACGCAATACTTGCATGATTAGATTTTCTGTTTCTACATCTAAATGGGCCGTCACTTCATCAAGGATAAGGATTTGTGCTGGTCGTAATAAGGTTCGTCCTAACGCTAATCGTTGGCGTTGTCCGCCGGACAATCCGTAGCCACCTTCTCCAATCATTGTATCTAACCCCAATGGTAAGGTAGACACAAAATTAGCTAATTGCACTTCATCTAGTACTTTCCATAACGCTTCATCCGTTACCTCTAACCCAAATTGTAAATTCTCCCGTAAAGTACCACTCATGATATACGGTGTTTGACTGAGATAGGCGATTTGTTTGTGATACCACTGACTGTCTAAGGTTTGTAAATTATAACCATCCACTGTAACCTGTCCCTTAGTAGGCGTCAATAATTGCATAAGCACATTAGATATAGTCGTCTTACCGGCTCCACTTTCACCAACTAGCATATGGGATCGCCCACGTTCCAATACACCTGTGAAAGTCTCTAGTCCCATATGGTCTGTTTCATATTGGTATGCCACATCAAGGAGCTCAATCGTTTGAATCGGCTTTTCTAGTGTTTCTCGACCTGTACGAACTACTTCGATACCAGATATTAGATACTCTTGTACCGCTGTCAAACTCACCTTACCAGACAAACCCGTATGGAAAGCAGATCCTAGTTGTCGTAAAGGTGCATAGAAATCCGGTGCCAGTAACAAGATAAAGAAAGCTGGCAAAAACTCTACTTCACCATAGACTAAAGACACCCCTAAATAAACAGCAATCATAGCCGTACTAATAGTACCAATTAATTCCAACACTAAGGCAGATAAAAAGGCTATCCGCAACACTTTTAGTGTGGCATCACGGAACTCTCCAGATAATCGACCGATGACATGAACTTGTTCTTTAGATCTACCAAATACTTTCAACGTCGTTAATCCTTGTAGTACATCAAGAAAATGTCCCCCTAAGAATTGCATGTGATCCCATTGTTGTTTGTTTAATTTGTCTGCTTTTTGACCGATAAGAATCATAAAGAAAGGAATTAAAGGATAGGTAATTAATAAAATCCATCCAATCCAAGATACAGAATCAATTATAGCCACAGATATCATGAGAGGAATCAATACAGCATAGAGAGCTTGTGGAATGTATTGGCTCATATAGGCATCTACATGGTCTAATCCATCTGTCAAAATATGTGCGACAGATCCAGTGCTCTCGGATTGGCGAACACCTTGGGCTAACATATGATGCAAGACTCGATTCCGTAGATCCTCATGAACAGCACTGGCAACATGATCTCGTAACCACTGTTCTCCATAGGAACATACCATACGCATACTAATCATAGCTCCCAATATAGCCATCATACCATAGGATACATGCTCACCTTGTACTACCAATCCATCTATGATATACGCAAAGGCATACGCCTGACCTAGCGTTGCTACGGTACCAAGTAAGGTCAGCAACAACATACCTCCATAAGAACGAGGATGCAATTTTACTAATTGCCAGGCAAAGGAATGAAACATAAGGTCTCCTTTCAGAATCATAACATATAGATTCCTTATATATGCAACAAAAGGGACGTGAAACCACGCCCCTTTCAAAATTACTATGAATTAATAGTGTAAGTCATCTTGCGATACACGATGACGGAAGTAATAATATGCCCATGCCTGGTACACTAATACGATAGGTACAAAGATACATGCTACAATTGTCATCAACGTCAATGTGTATGTAGAAGATGCTGCATTCATAATTGTTAAGCTATACGCTGAGTCAATGCTAGATACCATAATGCGAGGGAATAATCCTGCAAAATAAGCTAATGTAACAAATAAGATTGTCAATGCACTGAACACAAAACCTTTACCAGTTTGGCGTGCACGTGTAAAGCCCCAAGATACCAAGAAGCTTACAATTGCTAATGCGAATGCTACAGTTGCCAATGTACTGTGGAATAAGTCAGTATATACATACGTAGCACCCACCAATACCAACGCACCTACAGCTGTGATAACGCCTTCTACTAAGGCTGCTGCACGAGCACGTTCAGAGATTTCCCCTGTTGTTTTCAAGGAAGCATATAATGCACCATGGTACAAGAATACACATACAAATGCAATACCACAAAGAATCGTGTATACACTCAATAAATCTAAGAAACCACCTACATAGTTCATATGTTTATCAATTGGCGTACCTTGGATTAAATTACCTACAGTCACACCCCATAGAAGAGCGGGAATAGCAGAACCAAAGAAAATGCACCAGTCAAACGCACCACGCCATGCTGGGCTTTTATCTTTACTGCGGAAGTCAAAGGACACGCCGCGAGCAATCAAAGCCGCTAACATTAAGAACAACGCTAAATAGAAACCACTGAATAGAGTTGCATATACTTGTGGGAAGGATGCGAACATAGCACCACCAGCAGTCAACATCCATACTTGGTTACCGTCCCAAACAGGTCCGATAGTGTTGATTAATTGACGGCGTTCACGGTCTGTTTTCCCCAAGAATGGAAGCCACATACCTACACCGTAGTCAAGGCCTTCTAAAATGAAGAACCCTGTAAATAGTACACCTACTAAGATAAACCAGATTAATTCTAAATTATTTGTAATTATTTCCATAATGTAGCCTCCTCTTGTTCAACCACATCATGAGCTGGGTTACCATTAGGACCCGCTTGAATATGTTTCACTGCTAAGTAAATGGCAGCAATCGCCATGACTACATAAACCGCAGTAAAACCAATAATTGTTGTCCAAATTTCTGGTGCAGTTACCACTTTGGATGCACCATCAGCTGTTTTTTGTAATCCGTATACTAGCCAAGGTTGGCGGCCTGCTTCTGCCACATACCAACCTGTGGAGTTAGCAATAAATGGAAGGGCTAATAAATGATAGATGCTTTTTAGAGCCACTCTATTATTAAGCAATTTACCTTTCACATGTAAATAGTATCCTACAATGGATGTTACTAACATAATAATGCCAGCTAAAATCATAACACGAAAGGACCAGAACATAGATGTTACATGTGGCACGTAATCACCAGCACCATGTTTCACTTCAGCTTCTTTTTGAAGGTCATTAATGCCTTTTACTTCCCCTTTAAAAGAATCATGAACTACAAAAGATAATGCACCTGGTACGCCGATTTCAAAGTTATTCTTTTTACCATCTTGATCGATACCGGCTACAATCGCAAATGGAGCTGGATCATGAGTTTCCCATAAAGCTTCAAAAGCAGCTACTTTCATAGGCTGTAATTTGGCTACGGTTTGTCCTTGGAAGTGACCGGCGCCACCTACTAGTAAACCACCAATGATTGCCGCACCTAAACCAAATTTGATAGATTTAGAATAAAACTCTACATGGTTATTTTTCAATAAATGCCATGCACTAACAGAAGCGATAATTACACCAGCTGTTAAGATACCATCTGTAAAGATGTGTAAATATTGACCCGGTAAATAACCATTTTGTAAAATTGCTGCAAAAGAATCCATTTCAGCACGACCATTACGAAGTACAAAGCCTACTGGATGTTGCATAAATGAGTTCGCTACTAAAATCCAAAATGCTGATAAATTACTACCAATAGCTACTAGCACCGCTACAAATGCGTGCGCTTTAGGGGACATTTTATCCCATCCGAAAATCCAAGCCCCCATAAAAGTAGACTCTAAGAAGAATGCTGTTAACGCTTCTAATGCCAAAGGAGCTCCGAAGATATCTCCCATAAATCGGGAGTATTCTGCCCAGTTCATTCCAAAATGGAACTCTTGAACGATACCTGTTACAACACCCATTGCAAAGTTAATTAGGAATAGTTTACCCCAGAACTTTGCCATTTTTTTGTACACTTCGTTTTTCGTACGCGCATAAGTAATTTCCAATATTGCTACTAATACTGTCATACCTAGCGTGAACGGTACGAAGAGCCAGTGATAGATCGTAGTCAATGCAAATTGAAAACGAGCTAACAAGACTGCATCCATCATGTCAATTCCTCCTCACTTGAACATAAATTTAGACCACATGGTGCAATGATATATGAATCGAACGTTCACGTTTTGCTAACGTTTCGAAATCAACGTTTTTTAACTCTTGTATTAACACCGCTTGAATCTTACCCACAGCCTCTTGTACAGCACATTGACCGTGACAACCACGGGAGCAGCTTTCAGAGTCATACAAACAATGTTGAAGATATGTGTCGCCTTCTACAGCAGTCACCACATCATACAAGTTGATATCTTTTGGTTTTTTTGCTAGCGAAAACCCGCCATCTACACCTCGATAGGAATGCAATAATTTAGCATTCACTAGATAGCGCATAATTTTTAACAAGAATCGTTCTGGAATTTTACTAGTCCTTGCCAACTCAGCTCCAACCTTCCGAGTGCCGAATGGTAATGTAGACATATATAAGATAATCCGAAACGCATAGTCTGTTGCCTGATTAAACTTCAATGGTATCTCCCTTATTGAATCTATAATATATATTGTATATGGGCGTGGAAAGTACACTCTAGTAGTATACTTTATGGCTATAAAAAATGCTCGAGTGCATACGCCTTCGAGCATCTCTTGTCTCTATTATAAGAAATTATTGAGAATGTTGCAATACATTTCTTTATAATTTCTTCATTTTTTATATATGTGCCAATGCATCAATAATTGTATATGCCAAGGCTGATACACCAGCGGATAATGGTATCGTAATAAACCAAGCAAATACCATAGATCTTGCAGTGCTCCAGTTTACGGCTCTCACACGCATAGCTGTACCTACGCCCATAATAGAACCGCTCACAACATGTGTCGTAGATACTGGCAAGTGTAATAAAGTTGCCGTAAAAATAGTGATAGCAGAGTTTAAATCTGCTGCAAAGCCATTGATACTTTCCAACTTGAAAATTTTACTACCTACAGTAGCAATAATTTTCCATCCTCCTGCTGCTGTACCTAATGCCATTGCTGTGGCACAGGCAAGCTTAACCCAAACGGGTACCTCTAAGCTTTGTAATTGTCCACTAGCTACTAGAGTTAAGGTAATAATCCCCATTGCTTTTTGAGCATCATTAGAACCGTGAGAGAATGACATGAGAGCTGCAGATACTAATTGCATATTCCGGAATCTATCATTCAAAATAATGGGAGAAAATCGCCCAAATAAGATAAGTAGTATTTTCATCACAATATAGCCTAATACTAAAGCTAAAATAGGAGATGCTACTAAAGAAATGAAAATCTTACCGATCCCACCTGCTTGCAAAGCTTCTGGTCCTACAGAAATCAGTACTGCACCAATGATGCCACCGATTAATGCATGCGAGGAAGAACTTGGAATCCCATACCACCACGTTAACAGGTTCCAAAAAATAGCCCCCACCAAAGCTGCTACTATAATTTCACCATTAATCATCTCTGGAGCCGTGACGATATCGCCACCAATTGTTTTAGCAACACCAGTACTTACCATAGCCCCTAAAAAATTTAATGTTGCCGCCATCATAATCGCCATTTTAGGTGTAATTGCTCTTGTCGATACAGACGTAGCTATAGCATTGGCTGTGTCGTGGAATCCATTAATATAGTCAAAGGCCAACGATAATAAAACGACGGCCCATATCACCCAACCATCAAGCATACTTCAAAACTACCCGGCGGAATGTTCCTACCAAAGTCTCAGAACCATCGATAACCTCTTCCATGGAACTAAGAATTTCCTTCCACTTGATGATTTCAATTGGATCACTACACTCTGTAAAGAGTTTTGCCATTTCCACATGATAAATATCATCTGCCTCTGCCTCTAGACGTAATACTTCCAAAGCTCGTCCTTCTACTTTCAAGTAATTTTTCTTTAAGCTTCCCATGTAAGAAATAGATTTTTTTATGTGTTTGCAGCATTTAGCCACAATTTCCGCCATGCGAATAGCCCCATCAGTAGGCTCACTTTGCACTTGGTACATCACCATTTTATCCATAATTTCTTTAATATTATCAATGGTATTATCCATTTGATCAATCAAAAGTTGAATGTCTTCACGGTCCATTGGTGTAATAAAAGTTTTACGTAAACGGTCCATAGTAGCTGCTACTAATTCATCTGCTTCCTGTTCTTTTTGTTCAATTTGACGAAGAGCTTCTTTTTTTTCAAGTTCCCCTTCAAACACTTTCTGCATTAACTGTGCAGCCTCATGGCATAACTCAGCATGTTCATTAAGCATACTGAAAAACTTTTCTTCTTTTCCTTTTAAATTGAAAGCCATTACATCCTCCAATAACTTACTACGTGATATACATACACCCATTATAGCACGTTACCATTCACTTGTGCACGAAAAATATAGCTATCTTGGCACTAATATATAATATTGCCACAGATAGCTATACACAATCTATTATTTAATTAGTTCCCGCTTTAGATGTTTTACTTCAGGCAAAATTAATTCTTTCATGGCTAAGGTAACAGCGCCCACAGAACCTGGGATAGCGAATAAAATCGCATGATCTTTTACGCCCGCAAGAGCACGAGATGCTAATGCTTTTGTTCCAATATCATCACGATAGCTTAGAAATCTAAATAACTCCCCAAAGCCAGGAATTTCTTTATCCAATAGTGGTTGCACTGCCTCGATAGACACATCACGTTTCGCAATCCCAGTACCACCAGTGCTAATAATGATATCAGCAACACCTACACTATCCTCATATGTCCATGTACGAACATCATTACCTGTGGACGTCTTCAAGACTTGAACATCTCCACCATAGTTGCCAGTAAAAGCCTTAAGAATAGCGCCTTGAATCTCTTCGATTGTATCTGTCACAATCTGGCGAGATACGACAACAAAACCAGCCTCGCGAGCTAACTCCTCAACACGAGCTCCACCTTTATCAGTTTCCTTTGTTCTTGTATCAGACACAGTAATAACCGCTACTGTCAACGGACGATCTGTAAATTCCATCATTGCCATGTTTCTTTTCCTTTCTACATAGTCAATAGTATTAGTATAAAGCCCCTATACTCTATTCATCTTACTAGATCAGCTAAGCCTTCTTCTTAAACTTTCAGTCCCTTAGGCATAGCTTTAACAATTTACGATATATAACTAGCAATTAAGCGCAACTCTACCTATATGTAGAGTAGCATATCTCCTATCGTAACTCTATAACATATGTTAATAACTGAAAAATTCTTTTACTTCTTTTAACTGTCCTTTTGTACAAGAAACATATAGTTCGTCTCCACACTGTAACACGGTTGTCGCAACAGGAACAATCGGTTGCCCTCCTCGGTCAATGCTTACAATGATGGCTCCCCTCGGTAGAGCAATATCTTTCAACATCATATCTATATAAGGACACACCACTGACAAACGAGTTTGGAAAAATGTTTGTTCCTTCTCTGCACCTACCAAACCTTGGCTCATGCGAAGTAACAGATTATCGTAGATAGGCAATTCTTTCATAAATTCTGCCGTTAAGTACGCAATGATTGCCACCGTTCCTACTTGATATATACTGTGAAAGCTATTGGTCATTTCTAGAACAAGTAAAATCGCTAACAAAGGTGTTCGCATAGAGGCAGCTAACATGCCTGCCATACCGCAAATAATGAAGCTACCACCGAAGGCATTAGGGAGTATATGTAATTCTACCAGTATACTATGCATCAACGCTCCCACTGCCGATCCAATCACCACCATAGGGAGGAAGATACCTCCTTGGGCACCATTACCATAGCAAATAGAGGTTAAGATAATCTTACCTATAACAATATATAATAGCAGATGAAATGTCTGTTGATGGTCGACCATCATGGTCACTACATCATTACCACCCCCCAATAGTAATTGCGAATCCAGTCCTAATAACGTCACCCCTAAGAATGTGAGTGAAATTTTCCACCCTCTAGAAATAGGAAGTTTATCATATAAGGATTTCACTCCCACAATCATACGATTAAAAAGGATTCCAAAGAAACCTACTCCCACACCTAATATAAGGAGAGTACTAAAATATTGGATAGGGATACTTTCCATCACAGAAAATCCCAAGGAAGGTGTAAGCCCAAATACCAATGAGGTGATTAAATTCGCCGAAATAGTAGCGGAAAAGGTAGGAATCACTAGTTTCGGGTAAAAACTTTTATGCACTTCTTCAAACACGAAGATAGCCCCAGATACAGGTGCACTAAAGGCAGCAGTCAATCCCGCCGCGGCTCCAGCAGATGTTAAAATTCGTTCCTCTCGAAGAGAGCTGCCAAACCAATTCGATAGTAGTTTCCCCGTTGCACCACCAAGCTGTACAGATGGCCCCTCACGACCTACAGAGAATCCAACAATGCCAGTAAAAGCGCCACCAAAAAACTTCGACACTAATGTAGGAAAGGGATTCATATTAAAGATTCCCTTCATTTCCCCTTCAATCTGAGGAATCCCTGAACCTCCAGATAAAGGTGCCCACTTGAGCAATAGATGACAACCCCAGCCGAAAATCATCATGATTATCGTCCAAATCACAATTTGTACCACTGTTGCCGTCGCCATAAATTCGTGCCGATAGTCATTGCCCCAGTGAATGATGTATCTAAAAGCAGAACCAATCGTACCTGCCACTATCCCAATAAGAATGCCTTTCACAATTAATAAAAGAAACTCTTCCCTGTCAAAGGTATTAAAAAATTCAATCTTAGGTCTTTTAAAAATATTGTTTCGTTTATTATGTATCATACTATCACCTTATATACCTTAATAATAGGTATAGTATACAAGGTTACAGTTGATTTGTCATTATGTAAAATTATCAATATCCTAATATAAAAAGTCAGAATAATTAAGATCTTACTCCTTAATCATTCTGACTTAGTATTAATATATAATTTAGATAGATATATAATTTCACTATTTTTTCAATGCATCGATAATTTTTTCTGTATTTTTATCAGCATTATCCATTAATTTCATATTTTGTTCTCTTACATTAGTGTCTGAAAGATGTCCTGTAATTAATAAGTTAATATAGTCTTTACATTCAATAGCTTTAGCTTTCTCAAAAATAACAAATGAAATAACAGTAACAGCACCAGATGTAGAGTTTACAAGCAGAATTGTCTCAAAAGAACTTAGAATAGTTAATATTGCATAAATACTAATAACAATACCATAAAATGTATTATCCCCAAGCATTCCTAATCCCAATAAAAGGAAAAATATTCCCCATAATAGAGATTTAAAATTTAGTTTAAAGCTATCATCTACACTAGAAATCTGATTTACAGGTAAACTTCGGCTAGCTTTACCAAGAGGGATTAATTTGAGAATTGTATTAGGAATTTCAAACTTAACAAAGTTTTTATCTACCTGAATTTTCCCTTTTAAATAAAAAGTAAGATAGGATGTTATAAATTCTACTGTTTGCATATAAGCCTCCCTTTTTAACACAATATTTGTTTTAATTATACATTATGTCCCCCCCCAGTCAACATTTTGTTTTAATTGTATATATGGAAGATATTCTCCTAGACTATTATCATCTTATATAGATTTTACTTCTATCACATTCACTAGAAAAGGCTAAGTAGATCTAGCTTTGTCATCTGCAACTTCCTGTTCTGCCCTGTGGGTTTATATGCCCTTTGGGCTTTAAAACCTTACGTCAGGAACTAAGCGATGCTCTATGATTTGCGCGTCGCTATGCTCCTTCAAATCATAAGCCCTGCTTATGCGCGTGCTTTGCTCCTTTAAAAGTGGTTCACTGGAGATCCCAGGGCTATTGCATTCTTCCATAGATATTACTTTAGTCATGTTGGCTGGAAACGGCTCTCCTTTTACATCATCATTTGCAACTTCCTATGTGTTCCTGGCTGTGGATTTTGTACGCCCCTTCGGGACTTCAAAATCTTACGCTAGGAACTAAGCGATGCTCTATGATTTATCTGCTTTCCTTTTCCTACTTTGTTCCTGACTGTGGGTTTTATTCGCCCTTTGGGCTTTAAAACCTTACGTCAGGAACTAAGCGATGCTCTATGATTTATCTGGTTTCTTTTTCCTGCTTTGTTCCTAGCTGTGGATTTTGTGCGCCCCCTTGGGACTTCAAAATCTTACGCTAGGAACTAAGCGATGCTCTATGATTTGCGCGTCGCTCCGCTCCTTCAAATCATGAGCCCTGCTTATCCCAGGCTTATTAGGTATAACTTAGTTACTACTTGATTAATCTGGCTGGAAACGGCCAGATTAAAAAAGTATATTGCATTAGAAAACAAAAAGAGACACCTTTCGGTGTCTCTTTTTATTTTCTTAATCAGCGACTTCCTATCCTCCCAGGCCGTTTCCAGCCAAGTACTTTCGGCGTTTACGAGCTTAACTACTGTGTTCGGGATGGGAACAGGTGGTTCCTCGTAGCCATCGTCACTGAATTTGTCAGGGTGTTCCCTGAAAACTACATAGAAAGATAATATATTAACTTACAAGTTTGTTCTTAAGTAAAGCCCTCGATCTATTAGTACCAGTCAGCTCCATGCCTTGCAGCACTTCCACACCTGGCCTATCAACCATGTC
>NZ_RQVN01000005.1 GCF_003992135.1 Veillonella sp. VA142
ACAATCCGAAATACATCTCGGTGTATTCAAAGACGGAAACAGGTCGTTTCTTATATGTGAATGGTCGAGTTGGGATTATCTCGAACAACAAGCTAGGTGGAAAGGTGAATGCAAATTCGGTGATTTCTAAATTTAGTTCGGAAGAGAGTCTTTATAAAAGATATACAGGCATTACACGTGACAGCTTAGAAGATTGGCTCAAGGCAAATCCTATAGACGCTTTATAGAATGACAATAGCCCCTTAACTGGGAGCGTAATGAAAGGGAAAACGATGAACCTAATCAATGAGATATTGTTGACACTGATTAATGGGGTATCTCATGAACATGTCGTAGATATGGGCGTAATTATTATCCTAACTACGGCATTGCTATTTGTAGATACCACGCAACGAGTGGCAACAGAAGTATTGAGATATAACAAGGATAACGACCGCCCCAATACGGCATTAAATCTTATCACTACGTTAGTTTGGTATGGCTGGGGTCGTGGGAAATATCTAAATAAGGAAACGAATAAAAGCAAGCGATATTTGATGAGTGAACGATTACGCGGTGATTTGCTCATTAAATTATGTGTACAGTACCCTGCATGGATGGTTCTATCTGTCATATTTGTATCTTTGCCTGATATTCCAATTCCTGCTACTGAATTATACCTTGACAACCTATTTGCATTCGTATTTATGATGATACCTTTCTTCTCGGAATGTTGGTCAATCATAGAGAATTTGCGTGAATTGGTTGAGGATGATTTAATCGACTTTAATAAGGTGTATTCAAGGCTATTGGAGGTTATCCGTGCATGGCGGGGTAATGCCTAACATATAATAATGGACAACATGTAATAATGGAGAAATTATGAACAAACAAGAATTAATTAACAAGGCAAAATCTGTGTTACAGAATATTAGACTTGCCAACATCCACCCTACTGGAGTGTTGGCTACACGGTTACTAATATTAGTCATGCTCGTGCCAATAATGCTAGTAGTCGTTGAATACGTGCTAGCATTCGCTATTGGCCGTGTATCAGACGATACAGGCAAATTAATTACAGTCGGGATTAACATTATAGACCATATATTTATCCCTAGCGTACTAACCGCCCTTGTAGGGTTCTTAGCCCTATGGGTGGATAGAGATGGTGACGGAGTCCCTGATCAGTTGGAAAAGGAGGATAAACGATGAAAAAAGGGTTTGATATCTCAGCGTGGCAAGAGAGCGAAAACGGAGTACCTTATTATGATGAGTACCGTATGCAACAAGCTAAAGATGAAGGCAATGAATTTGTAATTATTAAATTGGGCGAAAATTATACCATTGATGAGTTCTTTGAGCAGCATATCACAGCAGCATTAAATTCAGGTCTTGACGTAGGGGTATATTATTTCAGCCATGCATACGAGGAGGCAATCGCAGTACAAGAAGCAGAATGGGTGATTAACACGCTCAATAATTATGGATATACTGACTATCATTTACAAGCGGGCATTTGGTATGATTACGAAGAGCATAGACAACTCCGTAATCTGATTAATGCTGGAGCATTGACAAGCCAAGAAATGACGAATTGTATTAGCCGATTTGTAAATACATTATGGGGAGCAGGGTTTCAAAATGTAGGTGTATATAGTGGATATTCCCTATTGTGGGATGAAACATACGCATACAGTCAAATGCCGAGCGTCCCTGTATGGTGTGCACAATATGATTCGCAATGCGATTATCCCAATATCAGGATATGGCAATATAGCGATTGTGGGGTGGTAGCTGGTAAAGCAGTTGATGTCAATTATATGTATGACGGGGAGTAGCCATGTATGAGAAGTTTAAAAATTACATTAATCGCTATGATTGGGCTTTTTACCTTATCCTTGCAGGTATTGCCTGTGCAATCTGCTGGGTTATCTACGGTGGAGGCAACGACTCCGACTATCAACGTGCCACTGACCACTTGGAACGAGTTAAAAGCGAACAACGAGAAAGCCTTGAACTTAATCAGACAGTCACGGATTCCGTTGAGCGAAGTGCAAGCCTTAACCGTGAAGCAAGCGAACGAATTACAAGAATTGAAGTCTATCAACAACAAGCAAGCGAGCGAATTGATGAAAGCACAAAACGACTTGATGAAGCAGAACGCCTACTTGAACGAAATGAACAACTCATTAAATGAGTTGAGCAAGGACATCAAGAAGAACAAAGCAACGGAACAACGGCTACACCGCCAACGAAACACATGGGCATTGATTAGTGGATTATTGTTGGTCGGGATTGCTATAAAATAAAATTTCATATACTAAGAAAGCCTATCAACCATTGATAACTTGGGATTGATAGGCTTTTTTTATTAATAAAACACTTGCAAATAACACGAAAACGTGTTATAATATAGACATAAGGAAGGAGGTGAAACCGTTGAAACGGTATAGGAAGAAAATAAAAAAGTGGCTACCAATTATAACAGCGTTTATCCAACTAGCGATTGCGGTAATAGAACTGTTAAATAGGTAACCACAGGGGCTCGAAAGAGCCCCACATCTTCCATACTATTATATCAATGGAACGCATATGATTTCAAGGTTGACTTTAATAATTAGTGTAATAGCATTTGTATTGTCTGTTTACACGTTGTTAATCGTATTAGGAGTGCTGCAATGAAACTAGAAGATGTAATGACTACACAAGAAGCTGGAGAACGTTGGGGGATTCCTGCGGACTCTATCAAACAATGTTGTTTAAAGCGGTATGCTAACAAGCAGTTTACTGATGAGGAATGTCGCAAGTCCGGTAAATCATGGTTAGTCACAGTAGCCGGCATGTCACGACTATATGGAGAGGAAAAGCATAAATAGTGTAAAAGCCTACCGCCTATAATAGGTTGGTAGGCTTGTTTATGTAAAATAGATTTTTATTAATATTATGTAGTGCACAGAATGGACACTACCATTGAATCTCGGAAGACGCATAGTTATCACATTTATAAGACCTCTTGCCCATTTTTTTGACAAAATTTGCCCATTTTTAAATAAAAACAATATACAAATCAATTTATTCTCACTAGAAATGGCTTAATAAAGCTGTATTCTTACATCAAACCCCGTCACGCACTTTGTGAATTTTGAATGGGCAAAAAATGGGCAAAATTACCTAAACTATACGAACACTTACGAACATTAAAAATAGTATAGAACACTAAAAAACCGCTTATTCATCGTATTCGTGAACACTTACGAACACTTATGAATAAGCGGTTATCTTATTTGGTATTGTGGTGGAGACGAGGGGAGTCGAACCCCTGTCCAAACATGTTGCCCCCTAGACCTCTCCGAGCGCAGTTGATGTTTTAAATTTCGGATAGTGTTTGGACACCAACAACCTAAGCTATCCTAGCTCATGAGATTTAACTAGATCTAATTGAGCGGATAGAAATAGCTAGCCCGTAGTTTGACGCCACATCCTTCTCCACGGGCGAGAGAAGGTGTGACGTAGCTTATGCAGCTAATGCAAAATTTTCTTCTGCGTTTAATTTAAGGTTCACTGATTTATGGTCGAGTGAGACACCAGCTCGCTTTCTAAGATACACCCATACCTGTCGAAACCTTTACGTCCCCATATGCTATTGTCTTATAATTATATAGACATATAATGTGAAAGTCAAATGTAAATATGTACTTTTTTACAGAGATAGTGTATACTATTAAATATCATTCCTAGTACAGAGTCACAGGAGGAATCCTATGTCATATGAAACAGAAACAGTAGCTGAGTTTGAACGTTTTTCCTCATTAACAGATGAAGAAATTGTTACTATCTATCAACGTGAAAACAATCATTATGCTACTGATTATATTGTACAACGATATAAAAATTTTGTTCGATCTAAAGCTAGGTCCTATTTTTTAATGGGTGCTGATAAAGAAGATATTATACAAGAAGGTATGATTGGTTTATATAAAGCAACGCGCGATTTTAATCAAGATCATGAGGTTAGCTTTAAAGCATTTGCTGAGTTATGTATTACACGTCAAATCATTTCTGCCATTAAAGGGGCGAGCCGTCAAAAACACATCCCTTTGAACTCGTATATCTCTTTAAATAAGCCAGCCTATGATGACTCAGAACGAACGCTCATTGAAGTGTTAGAGACAGAAAAAAATCTAGATCCTCAAGAAGTAGTCATCAATAGAGAGCAATATGCTCTGATTAAGGAAGTAATGGAGGCTGTTCTTAGTCCTCTAGAGTGGGATGTATTGCGTGGATATATGGATGCCAAGTCATATCAAGAAATGGCAGAAGAATATCATCGTTCTGTAAAATCCATCGATAATGCATTGCAACGAGTAAAGAAAAAAATGGAAGTGTACTTCGGTCATAACCGTTAATACAGAAAGGAAGAGATTCATGAGAGATTTTCTAATGGTTGTTGAAATTATTATTTCTATTCTTTTAATTGTGGTAGTAGTAGCACAAACTGGTAAAAGCGCAGGTATGGGCGGTGCTGTTTCCGGCGCAGCAGATTCCGTGTTCGGTGGTAAAGAGCGTGGCGTAGATGGATTCCTATCACGCTGTACGGTGATTCTGGCTACTTTATTCGTATTAGTTAGTTTAGCTTTAGATTTAGTGTTAAGTTCTTATTAATACATAAAAAACCCTACCCTATGGTAGGTTTTTTTTATAGAAATACTGAGGTACTATGAGAGAAGAAATATTAGGATTTTTTAGAGATATATGGCCTGAATCCTATCATATAGAAGATGTTCCTTTCATCTTGGGTTATAAAGGCGAAGAGATTCAGGCGTATTTTTCAGTATTACATGAATTAGAAGAAGAAGGATGCATCCGTATCAAAGACGGTGAATATGGTTCCTATCAAAAAACACAAGATACGAAATTGATTGGTATCTATAAAGCGAGCAAAAAAGGCTTTGGATTTGTAATACCTGCCGAGGGGAACCTGCCAGATGTATTCATTCCCAATGGTTGTGCAGGGACAGCTATGCATGATGATGAAGTAGAATATATTATCAAGCGAAAAGGTACGAGTGAACGAAATGCAGAAGGTATTATCCGCCGTGTTGTGACTCGAAATACAACTCGTGTAGTAGGTATATTTGAACGACTTCCGAAAAGTGGCTTTGTAACACCCCATAATGAACGATTAGGGGAGGATATTTATATTCCTCTAGAGGCTACAATGGAAGCACGAAGTGGCGCCACTGTAGTGGTAGAATTGACGGCTTGGCCAGAAGAACATCGTAAAGCAGAAGGAAGAATTGTAGAAATCGTAGGGGATAGTTCTACCCCAGATTTAGATATCTTGTCAGTGATGGCTACCTTTGATTTGCCAAAAGAGTTTCCAAAAGATGTGCAAGAAGAAGCGCGGAAGATTTCTTTCACAGTTACTGATGAAGCATATCGTTTAGATTTAAGACATCAACAAATGATTACTATAGATGGGGAAGATGCAAAGGATTTAGATGATGCTGTACATGCGAAAGTATTGGATAATGGCAACATTGAGTTAGGGGTTCATATTGCAGATGTCAGCCACTACGTACCAGCTGGCTCCATCATTGACCAAGAGGCATATCGCCGTGGTACTAGTGTTTATTTGGTAGACCGCGTCATCCCTATGTTACCAGTGGAGTTATCAAACGGTATTTGTTCTTTGCAAGCAAAGGAAGATCGCTACGCTATGTCTTGTGTAATGGAAGTAACTCCTCAAGGTAAAGTATTGCACTATACCATAAAGCCATCTATTATCCACATCACTCGTCGTTGTAGCTATAAAGAAATTTATTTAGCCTTAGAAGAGAACATCATTCCTGATGATTTGTCACCTCTCATGGGTATGGTACGAACGTTGGAAACCTTGGCATACCAATTGATGAAGATGCGTCAACAAGCAGGGGCCATAAGTTTTGAGTTCCCAGAGTATAAAGTTCTTTTAGATGCTACGGGCATACCACAACGAATAGTGCGAAAAGATAGAACCATTGCAGAAAAATTAATTGAACAATGTATGTTATTAGCTAACGAAACAGTAGCGACCTTTCTCAGTGAACGATTAGACACATCTATCTATCGTATTCATGAAGAACCAAAGGATACTAAATTAGAACAGCTCATTACGGTCCTACATCATTCTGGATATCCTGTGAAACTGCCAAGCAAGGTTGAGCCTAAGCATATTGAAGAGTTATTACAATCTATCATCGGTACAGAGATTGAACCAGTGGTACAGATTATGGTGCTTCGTTCTATGCAACAAGCAAAGTATAGCTCGGAACATATTGGACACTTTGGGCTGGCATCTAATACATATACCCATTTTACATCGCCCATCCGTCGCTACCCCGATTTGATGGTGCATAGATTGTTACGCTATGTGTTAGGAGGTAAGCCCAAACGACTCGCACCGATTGCAGACGAGGCCTATTTGACGCATAGTGCCAGCCATTGTTCAGAGCGTGAGCAAATTGCCACAGAAGCAGAACGTGAAACCTTGGATATGAAAAAGGTTCAGTATATGGCACAATATGTAGGTGAAAGTTTCGAGGGTCATGTGATCTCCATTACCGCTTTTGGTTTATTTATTGAACTAGATAATGGGGTGGATGGATTAGTTCCATATAACTTGATGGATGATGATCATTATGTCTTTGATGAACCTCATTATATGGCCTATGGTAGACGGACTGGCAAGGAATATCGATTAGGAACACCTGTGACAGTAACATTAATCAAAGCCGATACAGAGCTTCGACAAATAGATTTTGTTATTGGAGAAGTAAAATATATCGATGGATACCTACGGCGAGGACAAAGTCGTGAAGAGTCACTTTCAAAACCTAAAAAAGGAAGTAAAAAAAACTATAAGAAGCACAAAGAAGAGAAACGAAAACGTCGTGATAGCCAATCTCATGATATAATAGAAACGACAGAAACAACAAAAGCGGTAGAGCAAATGCTACGCAAGCTGGATACAAAAAAGAAAACAGCCTTTTATGAAACGATACATAAAAAGAGTCATCGTAAACAAGGAAAGAAACAGAGGAAACGGTAATGGCGAAAGATAACAATGCATTAATTGTAGATAATCGCAAAGCTCGGCACGACTTTCACATTCATGAAACTTATGAGGCAGGGATTGCCCTTACAGGAACGGAAGTGAAGTCGATTCGAGCTGGGCGCATCAATTTAAAAGATAGTTTCTGTCGCATTGAAAATGGGGAACTTTTCTTATACCAAGTACATATCAGCAAGTATGAACAGGGCAATCAGTTCAATCACGAACCGGAACGAACTCGTAAATTGCTCATGCATAAACGAGAGATTCATAAATTGTTAGGACAAGTGAAGGAGAAAGGGTATTCCCTGATTCCTTTGAACTTTCACTATAGTCATGGGTATGTAAAAGTTACCATTGGTCTTGTGACAGGTAAGAAAAACTACGATAAACGACAAGATATGGCGGAGCGAGATGCGAAACGAGATATTCAACGTCGTATGAAAGAACAAAATCGGTAGGAAAGGAGGGTCTATGTTAGTCGATTTCCACATGCATACGAACGTATCAGACGGTACGTATATGCCAAGAGATTTGGTGGCATTAGCAAAAGAGAAACATATACAAGCGATGTCTATTACGGATCATGATGAAGTGGGTGCTTACGCTCAATTAACAGATGAGGATAGAACAGGGATTCAAATCTATCATGGTTGTGAATTTAGCACGTATTACCATGAAAAAGAAGTGCACGTATTGGGATATCAATTTTCCTTAGACCATCTGGAACTACAGGACTATATTTCTCACTTTAAAGAAGTGCGACGTTCTAGAATCCATAAAATGGTAGATAAATGTGCGGAATCTGGTTATGACATTTCCTATGAAGAATTAGTGAATACTTTTACGGATGCCGTATCCTTTGGTAGGCCTCACATTGCACAACTTTTAATCAAACATGGATATGTCAAAACAGTGGGGGAAGCCTTTGATACCATGTTAAACCCCAATGGTCCTTGCTTTGTGCCGAAGGAAAAGTATGCGCCACAACAAGCTATTGATTTGATTCATGGTGCCGGTGGTATTGCTGTGTTAGCACATCCTAAATTAGTAGAAAATGATACCTATGTACATGAGTTATTGGAATTGCCTTTTGATGGAGTGGAGGTTTATCATTCTAGTCATTCTGCTGAGGATAGTGCTAAATACCATCAATTTGCTACTGATAGGGGATTGTTAATCTCTGGTGGATCGGACTTTCACGGCATACAAGATCGGTTTCCTGAAAGTATTGGTTTAGGTGAATATGAAATACAAAGTGAATGGGTAGCAGATTTTATGAAAGCCTTACAAGGCACATAGAGGTGTAGTATGGATGTAATCGCATTTATTGGCCCTAGCGGAACAGGTAAAAGTCATAGAGCATTGGTAGTGGCTCATGAACACCATGCATCTTGTATTATTGATGACGGTATTTTAATTTATAATAATCGTATTGTTGGTGGATTTTCTGCAAAAAAAGAAGAAAATCGCATCAAAGCTGTTCGCCGTGCTATTTTTCAAGATAAAAAACAAGTGGAAAGCGTGCGAAAGGCACTGGATGAAATTCAACCAGAGCGCCTTATGATTTTGGGTACATCGGAAAATATGATTGGAAAAATCACGAAAGCTTTAGGGATTCCTGGGCCGTCCTATTATATTCATATTGAAGATGTAGCTAGTCCGAAGGATATTGAAAAAGCACAACATGCTAGATTAAAAGAGGGAAAACATATTATTCCCGTACCATCCGTGGAGTTAAAGCCTCACTTTAAAGGCTTTTTAATCGACCCTATTAAGTCGTTCTGGCGCAGAACTAGATTGTCTTCGAAACAAGATGAAGGTTGGGAAAAATCTGTGATTCGCCCAGCTTTCAGCTATTATGGCAAACTGGTCTTTGAAGATGCAGTGATTCAAGCACTCATCAAAAATAGCATTGAAAAATCCCCAGGTGTGACAGATGTGCGCAGTATGGATATCAAAAAGAGCAAGGAAGTCACCAATGGGTTAATCTTACAAATTGATGTTACCGTTATGCTCGGATTTGTGGTTAAGGAAATTATGGATACCTTGCAAAAGACGATACGTCAAGAAATAGAATATATTACAGGCATGTCCATAGAGCGGCTTGCCATTAAGGTGGGTGGCACCATTGAGCCATCAAAAGTAAAATACAAGCATAAGGAGTAATATGAAGTCATACTATATTTATACATACGGTTGTCAAATGAATGAAAGTGATTCTGAACGATTAGCTCATCAATTAGAGTCGGTCGGTTATATCGCTACAGAAGAAGTAAATGAGGCAGATCTTATCATTTTAAATACTTGTTGCGTTCGTGAAACGGCGGAAAATAAAATTTATGGTCGTATTGGTGAGTTAAAGCATTTGAAAGAAAAGAATAAAAACTTAATCATTGCTATAACGGGCTGTATGGCACAGAAGAACCAAGCAGATATGTTCAAACGAGCACCTCACATTGATATTGTATTGGGTACGCATAATATCCAACATATCAATGAAATGGTCAAAGAAGTGCAACGTACCAAAAAGCGCCAAGTCAACGTAGAGATGGACAATACGGTATTGCCGGAATTGGCTGCGAAGCCAAATGGGACCTTCTTTGCGTGGGTGCCGATTATGAACGGCTGTAATAAATTTTGTACCTACTGTATCGTACCTCATGTGCGGGGCCGTGAAATTAGTCGCCCTGTAGAGGCCATCGTGAAAGAAGTGCGTGAACTGGGAGAAAAAGGATTTAAAGAAATTACCTTATTAGGACAAAACGTAAACTCTTATGGTTTGGATTTTAAAGATGGCACAGACTTTGGTACCTTAGTAGATGCCTTAGATGGCATTCCAGGTATCGAGCGTATTCGCTATATGACAAGCCATCCCCAAGATATGACGAAAGCCATGGTGGATGCCTTAGGTCGTTCTTCTAATATTGTGACGCAGTTACATCTACCAGTACAGTCTGGATCTGACAATATTTTACAACGCATGAATCGTCATTATTCTGTAGAACAATATAAAGATTTATTACAATATTGCCGTGAAAAAATCGATGGCGTTACGATCACTACAGATATTATTGTTGGATTCCCTGGGGAAACAGAGGAAGATTTCCAACAAACATTGCAATTATTGAAAGATGTCCGTTATGATATGGCATTTACTTTCATTTATTCTAAACGTTCTGGTACACCAGCGGCAGAATTTGAAGAGCAAGTACCAGAGGAAGTGAAACGTGTTCGCTTACAAGCTTTAATGGACGTACAAAATGAGATTTCTCTTGAATTGAATCAAGCTATGGAAGGCAAAGTGTACGATATTATCGTAGAAGGACCGAGTCGTACTGATGAAAATATGTGGTTTGGTCGTACGTCAGGTAATAAAATGGTCCTATTCCCAAAACAAGATGGTTTAAATGTTGGGGATATTGTTGATGTACGAATCGATAAAGGACAAACGTGGGTATTATACGGCACTGTACTATAGAAAGGAGTTAGCAGAATGGGCAAGAAACAAACGCCTATGATGGAGCAGTATTTTAGTATTAAAGCTCGCTATGAAAAGGAACTATTATTTTTTCGATTAGGTGACTTTTACGAGCTTTTTTACGACGATGCTATCACCGCATCACGTGAATTGAATATTACCTTGACAGGTCGCAATGCGGGTGAAGAAGATAAAGCTCCTATGTGTGGCGTTCCTTTCCATTCTGCAGAATCCTATATTGAAAGACTCATCAGTAAAGGGTACAAGGTAGCCATCTGTGAACAAGTGGAAGATCCTAAAGAGGCAAAGGGTATCGTAAAACGTGATGTCATTCGTGTTATTACACCGGGTACTGTACTCAGTGAAAATGGTACAAAAGATGGAGAAAATAACTTCTTAGCTTTGATCTATGAAACAGAGGGACAGCGCATTGTATTATTCGCAGACATCACTACTGGAGAAGTGATTTGGGAACGGATGGATACGTCTAGTGAAAGTTCTTTATTTGATGCTTTCACTATGTATCAACCAAAAGAGCTTATCCTAGCTGGTAGTAGTGAATTACCTACTAGTATACAAGATTTTCTGGCACGTCAAATGGCAGGTATAGCCTTGTCTCCGTTCATGCCTACAGATAGTATTGACAGTATTCGTCTAAAAGGTCGTGAACATTTTTCAGATGCCGGCTTGCTAGAAGAAGATGTGTTAGAGGCTCTAGGCTACGTGATTCTCTATTTAGAAGACATCATTAAAACAGATACGTCTCACATTAATTATGTACATCAACTATCCGTGGGAGACCGCATGATATTGGACACATCATGTTTGCGCCATTTGGAGGTTACAAGAAATATTCGTGATGGGTCTAAAAAGGGGACTCTCCTAGATGTACTAGATAAAACATTAACCCCTATGGGGGCTCGTATGCTAAAACAGTGGATTGAACATCCTTTAATGGATATCCATCGTATCGTGCGCCGTCAAATGGGCATAGGTGAGTCTATCGATAACCCCACCATGCGTAGTCAACTACGTTCATTATTAACCTCTGTGTATGACTTTGAACGCATTTTAAGCCGTGTAGAAACGGGCAGTGTGTCTCCTAGAGATTTTGCATCCTTACGAGAATCGTTACGGGTGTTGCCGATGATTCAAGAGGTATTACAACAGTGTACCTCTAATATTTTACAAGACTGTCACAGCATGATTCATACCCATGATGACTTATGTGATCTTTTAACGCGTGCTATTGTAGATCAACCGTCCTTGGCTTTGAAAGATGGTCATGTCATCCGTGATGGCTATAATGTGGAACTAGATGAGTTACGTTCCTTAGCCACCAATAGCCAAGAGTGGTTACATCGGTTAGAAGAAGAGGCGAAACAAGCCACAGGGATTCGTCTTAAAACGGGATACAATAAAGTATTTGGGTACTATTTTGAAGTATCCCAAGGGCAAGTAGGTCTCGTACCAGATTATTTCATTCGTAAGCAAACCTTAACCAATGCGGAGCGCTATATTACACCAGAGCTAAAAGAGTTTGAAATAAAAATGCTCAACGCCAAAGAGCAGATCCAAAAATTGGAATATTCTTTGTACCAAGACTTACGTCTTAAGGCAAAAGAAAATATTAAAGAGATACAAGAAACAGCGCGTGGAATTGCCCAGTTAGACGTCATTTTAAGCCTAGGAGAAGTGGCTTTTTCTAACAAATATGTGTGTCCGACGATTGTCACGAATGGCTCTATTTCCATCAAAGATGGTCGCCATCCAGTGATTGAAACATTGTTGAAACAAGAATTATTCATTCCTAATGATGTGGTATTGAACCATTCCGAAGAAGAGTTCATTCTTATTACAGGTCCTAACATGGCAGGTAAATCTACTTATATGCGTCAGGTAGCTCTGCTTATGATTATGGCTCAAATTGGTTCTTTCATTCCAGCTAGAGAAGCGACTATCGCACCTGTGGACAGAATTTTTACACGGGTCGGTGCCAGTGATGATATTTCCACAGGTCAAAGTACATTTATGGTGGAAATGAAAGAAGTGTCTTATATCTTAGAGCATGCAACGTGCAACAGTTTAGTCATCCTCGACGAAATAGGTCGTGGTACGTCCACATTTGATGGCCTTAGCATTGCTCGTGCCGTGGTGGAACATATTTGTGAAACCATCCACTGTAAAAGCTTGTTCGCTACTCACTATCACGAATTAATTGAACTGGAAGACCAATATAGCAAACTGAAAAACTATACGGTAGCGGTTAAAGATAAAGGCAATGATGTACTATTTTTGCGCCGCATTGTAAAAGGTGGGGCAGATCGCAGTTATGGTATTCATGTAGCAAAATTAGCAGGATTACCAAAAGCTGTACTAGATAGAGCGAATACTATATTAGCTCATTTGGAAAATGGAACGGTAGTATCGGAACCAGTGCTTAAGAAAAAAGAAAAACCAAGCGTTACAGGTCCTCTATTGGGGAGCGGTGATTTATTCGCACAACCTGTACTCGATCAATTGTTGAAGCTTGATATTATGAGTATGACGCCCATAGAGGCAATCAGTGAATTATATCGTTTACAAGAAGAGGCGAAACAAGGAGGTGGCAAATAATGCCAACCATTCATGTCCTAGATGAAACGACTATCAATCAGATAGCAGCCGGCGAAGTGGTAGAGCGCCCTGCCTCTGTGATCAAAGAGTTAGTAGAAAATGCTATCGATGCAGGAGCTACTTCTATTGAAGTAGAAATTGTAGAAGGTGGCATCGAATACATGCGCATTACCGATAATGGGTGTGGTATGTCCGAAGTAGATGCAAGGCTAGCCGTATTGCGCCATGCCACTAGTAAGATTCGCAGTGCCGACGATTTATACGACATTGCCTCATTAGGTTTCCGTGGTGAAGCCATTGCCAGTATTGCTTCTGTATCTAAATTTACCTTGCGGACTCGACAAGAATCGGATAATATGGGCACACGGATTTATATCGAAGGTGGTCATATGATAGACTGCGACCCATGTGGTACATCGGTGGGTACCTCCATTGAGGTGAAAGATTTATTCTATAACACCCCTGCTCGTAAAAAGTTTTTAAAGTCTATACGAACAGAGGCGAACAAAATCCAAGATATGATTGGCAAATTATCTCTTAGCCATAACCATATAGCTTTCAAATGTATCGTGGATACTCGTGTGACCATCATGACACCAGGAAATGGAAATATGGTGGATACTATCGCTGCTTTATACGGATTTAAAGTCAGTGAAGATGTATTTCCCATTGCCTATGAGGCAGAAGGTATTTATGTGGAGGGCGTGGTCAGCAAGCCAACGGTACTAAAAAGTAGCCGTCAATGGCAAACGACCATTGTAAACCAACGTGTCATTTCCGATAAAGCTATCTACAAGGCTATCGATACGGCGTACCATGCCCTATTACCGAAAGGCGGCTATCCTTTAGTAGTATTACAAATTGTCGTGCCACCAGGAACGGTGGATATCAATGTACATCCACGAAAAAGTGAAGTGAAATTCTCTGACGATAAGCCGATTTTTAAGGCAGTGTATAGCAGTATTTTACAAGCCTTAGAACATCCGACTCATCACACGACTAGCCATCAAGAAGAAACCATTGCTACAGCTATCGACTACGATAAAGTATTCACTGGACGTTCGCAAGGATTTACGGTGATGCGTGAAAAAACAGAGGCTCTCGTGGATACGATTCGTCAAAAGGGATATACAGCGCCACAGCGCACTGTGTATGAACAAGGTAACTTTAACGAAACCCTAGATGTGAATGAAAACTTTGTGCCTAAAAGTTATACACAAGAGGATAAAGATCGGTTTAGAGCTATTCGTGAATCACGGCCTAATTTAGTACCAAGTTCTGTAGAGCCATATATGGACCCAATGAGGCAGGAATCCGTGTATAAGGACTCAAGTGTATCACCAGAACTAGTAAAAACAGCGGGTTCTTCTACAGAGGGACATGTTTTTACAGATGATTCACAGGATTACAATATCCAAGGACTTGTAAACAAGGTTGGTGAAGGTAGAACAATAGCTAATCATGGATTACTTCCTATGGGCCAAGTAGCCTCTTGCTATATTTTGGCAAAAAAAGGTGATGATTTATACATTATCGACCAACATGCAGCGCACGAGCGTGTGCGGTATGATAAACTATGCAAATCTTCCGAGTCCATTCCTATGCAGGAACTATTAATGCCTATGCACATGGATGTGAGCGAGGAAGAATTAACATTGGCGGAAGAGCAAAGGGATGCTTTATTAGATTTAGGATTCCAAGTAGACCAAGGAGGACCTACTTCTTTACGTATTGATGGTCATCCTGTGGATATCATTGAAAGCAAAGTTCCAGAGATTTTACAATACGTATTTTCCTACATGCATGATCATCAAAGCCCAAGTGCGGCGCAATTACGTCATGAAATGTTGGCCTATGCTTCCTGTCGTGGGGCCATTAAAGCGGGGCATAATCTAAACTTGGTACAAATTGATGCTTTACTACAAGACCTGTTCAGCACGGAAAAGCCCTATGTATGTCCCCATGGACGACCTACGATTATTAAATTTACACCAGATGAATTAGGAAAATTGTTTTTACGGAGTTAGTATGTATCTCATTAGCACAAGTTCAAAGACAAATGCATATCTCATTGAACAGGCTAAGGAGTTAAGTAAACTTCTACAAATGCCCTATGTGCCACGAAAGCATCAGTCCGTTGAAGAATTGCTAGATACAAATCACTGCAGTGGTGCCTTGGTAGTGACCAAGGAAGGTCCTTCTTTTGTGACAAAAGAGGGGATGCCCCATCTATTTCATCTGTCTATGGCACATTTGCGCTTGTTAGAAATCGAACGTGGACATACAGACCATCTGCTACAAGCTATCGGCTATGAAACGGTCATATCTGTTTTAGATTGTACTGCTGGCTTAGGTTCAGATAGTACTGTTATCAGCTATGGTTGTCCACAGTTAACACGTCATACAGCCATTGAAGGACATCCTATCTTGGGGTATATTACCAATTATGGATTTCGACACTTTCAACATAAGAATCCAAGCGTAACAGAGGCGTTGCGTCGTATTCAATTAGTCATTTGCAATTATCAGAATTATTTAAAACAGATAAAACCTAATCAGTATGATGTTATCTATATGGACCCTATGTTTGAAAATCCTGTCTATGAAAGTCCTCAGTTTCTGCAGTGGCGTGGTCATTTACTAGAATCTAAAATAAGTTCAAACATTGTAGAACTCAGCTTGGAGAAATCGAAACGTTTGGTCATTAAAGAGCGCAAAGGCAGTCGTCTATTCAAAGATATTCCACCTATAGAAATGGTGGGTGGTAAATATAGTTCCATTGCCTATGGCATCTATGAAAGGAGGTAAGATGAACCAGTTAATCACTATTTTGGGACCTACTGCAGTAGGGAAAACAGCCCTTACCCTGCGGATGGCGGAAACATTACAGTCCCCTGTATTATCTGGGGATGCATACCAAATTTATAAAGGGTTGACCATCGGCACTGCCAAACCTACCCTTGAAGAATTAAACAGAGTGCCTCATTATTTCATCGATACCCATGGGCCTAATGACTCGTACAATGTGGCAGAGTTCAATACACAAGCTAACACTGTTATAGAGGCCGTTAACAAGGACGGTAAGATTCCTATCTTATCTGGTGGTACTGGCCTGTATGTACAATCCTTGCTAGAAGGCTATGACTTTTTAGATGTACCTCGCAATGACAATTTGCGCCTTGCATTAGATAACATTTTTGATACCTCTGGATTAGAAGGTTTGCAAGCCTATGCCAATGAATTGGCTGAAAAAGAAGGCCTTACGTTACCATTTCAAGATAAACATCGCCTATACCGTGCGATTGAGTGCGTACTAGCTGGTGAGGGACATGCCTTATTAACGCCATCAAAAGAAGGATTAGTCTTCCATGGTCCCGTCATCGGCTTAGAACGGTCCAGAGAAGAACTATATGAACGGATCAACCTTCGAGTAGAGTATATGGTTCGAGATGGTTTATTCGAGGAAGTAGAACAGCTATTGGAATCTGGTGTGAAACCAAATTCACAGGCTTTCAAAGGCATTGGATATAAAGAGATTATCCCTTACTTTCACGGGGAATATTCAAAAGAACGGGCTATTGAATTAGTCCAACAACATACAAGGCAATTTGCAAAGCGACAAATTACTTGGTATAAACGGATGCCATATATTCAGTGGATTCACATTACACCAAATCGCAGTGAAGAAAGTATTTATGAGGAAGCTATGGAACTAGTTCAAACTAGTTTAAAGATAAAATAACTAGAGTAAACTAGCGATGAATGATCCCTATACTTCTATAATATAGTTTAAGATTTTTAAATATGACATAGATATGTATAGTTAACGTATGAGGAGTATATATCAAAACTAGTTTTCTATATGTAGAAAGGAATAGAATGACTGTAGAAGAAATCCGTCAACAGGCCCTTGAGTTAGCTGAAAAAGAGTTCAAAAAATTTAAGCCTGTGGCGTTATATAATACAAAAAAAGTACTGGAAGCATTTAAAGAGTGCCAGCTTTCAGATTATCATTTTAATGGTACCAGTGGCTATGGATATAATGATGTGGGTCGTGAGAAATTAGACGAAGTGTTCGCTCATGTGTTTAAAGGTGAGCGAGCTATCGTGCGTCCTCATTTCGTGTCTGGTACCCATGCATTAGCCACCACATTACAGGCTATCTTGGGGAATGGATCGAAAGGAAAAGAATTTGTTTATGCTGTAGGGCAACCATATGATACGATGCAATCTGTCATTGGTGCGTCACGTCATGTACCAGGCTCCTTAACAGAGCAAGGTTTCATCTATAAAGAAGTTCCATTGGCGAATAATACCTACGATTTAGAGGGCATTCGCCAAGCTGTTACAAAAGATACTCGCGTGGTGGTAATCCAACGTTCTAGAGGATATAGCACACGAGAACCTTTATCTGTGGAAGATATTGATATCATTGTGAAAGCTGTAAAAGAAGTAAACCCTGAGACCATTACCTTTGTGGATAATTGTTATGGTGAATTTACAGAAACTAGAGAGCCTTTAGAAGTAGGAGCAGATATTATGGCAGGCTCCCTCATTAAAAATGCTGGCGGCGGTATTGCTCCTACCGGTGGTTACGTGGTAGGTCGAGATGACCTAGTGGAACAAGTGGGGTATCAATTAACGGCTCCAGGCTTGGGTGACCATATGGGATCCTACGCGCCGGGATATCGCCTATTCTTCCAAGGATTATTCTTAGCACCTCATATAGTATTACAAGCCTTGAAAGGAGCTGTCTATACAGCTGCTGTGGGAACCTTGTTGGGATATGAAGTATTCCCAAAAGTCGATGCACCTCGCTTTGACTTAATCCAAGCCATCAACCTACACGGACCAGAAGAAATGGAATACTTCTGCCGTGGCATGCAAGCCTATAGCCCTGTAGATGCCCATGTACATCCAATCCCAGGAGATATGCCTGGCTACGAAGATAAAATTATCATGGCAGGCGGCACCTTCGTACAAGGATCTTCCATCGAACTCAGCGCAGACGGACCAGTTCGAACACCGTACACCATCTTTATGCAAGGCGGACTTGTATTTGAACACTCCATGCTAGGCATCTTGGGGGCTGCGGAAGAGATATTAAAACATAGAGGATAAATAATGAAACCACTTACTTAGGTAGGTGGTTCTTGTTACAAATAACGTATTTTCTATGGTGAGTTTAAATTAGACGAAAACCTCTTGCCCCAACATTTGATCTAACTTATAATTTGTATGAGTAGATAAATAATAGGAAAAATAAGACATATATCGTTGAGAAGACATTGATAACAATATTTGGTAAGGGGGGATTATATGTCGCAGACAAACGAAAGAAATGATGATTTATATGACTATTTAGATGATTGGGAAAACGAGCCAACACCGTTTTATACATTAGAAACAGTTCATTTGTATCATAAAGAGATTGAGGAATTTGAAAAATTGGTTGATTCAAATGAAGAGTTAAAAGAATGGACAGAAAATTTATTTAAAAGTTTGGGATTTTCTGATAAAAAGAAAAACAAGAAGAGGTCAAGAAAAGAGAAGAAGTCAAGAAAGGTTAAGAGACTTGTCGATACACAAATGTAGAGCTAATCAATCAATAAATAAAATATAATCTGTAATAGCACTCTAGGCAATAGCCTATGGGTGATTTTACAGTGAGAATATTAAAGGGAATAAACGGCATGTTGTAAAAATATTTGATACTTTATATAATAAATTATAAAAATACTCTGATATGGGAGCCTCAAAATTGTCAGAGCAGCCTTTATAAATTTACAAAATAAAGGAGTGTTAACATATGTCGAACAAATTGCAAAAAGAAAAGATAAAATATGATTATCTTGATGATTTTAAAAATAATCCAGAGCCAGTGATAACATGGGAGATAAAAGAAGCCTATTTTGTAAGTGCAGATGAATTTTGTAGAATGCTAGCAGAAGGTAAAGAATATCAAGAGTTACTTGATGCATTGTGTAAACAATTTGGATACTAACCACTTACTTAGGTAGGTGGTTTTTATGTATAAAGATATATTAATGTGAAAAAGGACACACATAAGACTTACCTATTCTAATTTAGTTATCAATATGCTAAGGAGAATTAAAATAGGTGATTATGCAGAGGATTAAAAATAATCTTTATCTATATAAACTTTTTTCGGTAAAGTGGTATAATAAAAGTAATCATAAAATGACATAGATTAACTATGAAAGGAATTTTAGAGTTGATAGGTATGAAAAATTATATTGAAAGTGTACGTAGTATTAGCGATTGCTGTATTTATTGCTAAAATTTACACAGGGTTAGATTGGAGTTCCTGGATTAATGGCTTTGTTGTTAGCTATGTAATTACAATCATAACTAAACTGTTAGGGGGAGATAAGGATGCCTAGAGGTGGAACGCGAGAAGGTGCAGGGCGTAAAGTTGGATGGCGTAAAGGATATAGCGAGACTAGACAAGGGCATCAAATCCGACTGCACGAAGATGAATGGAAAGTCGTTAAACCCTTTGCCAACTTAGTAAAACAAGATATTAATAAAGCGAGAGAAAAGTTAAAAGAATTAGAAGAGGAACTTGAAAAAGTCTAATTATTTATTGCTGCTTTAATAAATGACTGAATATACTAAGATCTGAAAAATTACAACATTACACAATTCTAGAATATAAAAAGGCTTATATAGAATGGTAAAACTACAAAAACAATACGAAACAGAGAATACCGTAACATATAATTATTACCCTAATAATGGAACAGATTATGGTACATTTTCAGTAGATAAAACGACTCTCAACTTTACGATTGAATGCTTAGATCCAATCTATCCGGAATTATTTTTTTTTAAAGCTTTACGCAAAGTAAAGGATATGATTCTAGAAAATAATTGTAAGATTGAAGAATGCATTATATGGTATTGATTAATTTAACTTGAAGTTTTATTGATAAGAATTATATCGGGTATTTTCTGCATAATTTATTAAAAAAGCTTTACCAATTACTAATAGTTTTGGTAGAATAGGTATAATAACTTCTCGAGGTAGAAAATTTGTGGCCTCTACACAACTAGAAATAGGATTGAGATGTGGGGTAAGCGACACCCACCGAGAGGTATGAAAACCACTTACTTCGGTAGGTGGTTTTTCTATTAATAACAGTAACCGATTTGACTTAGTATATCTTTAAAATATTGTCACAATCCCATAAAGTACGTTATAATATAGTGATATGTATAAGTATAATTTTTTGTTCAATTATACATCTTCAGACTTTCAATCTGTTTTGATGTATCAATTTGATGGTAGGAGATAATATGGACAAAGTATATGCAGTAGCTATGAGCGGTGGCGTAGATAGTTCTTTAACCGCTTCAATGTTATTAGAACAAGGGTATAAAGTATTTGGTATTACCTTGCGTTTGTGGGTAAGTGACACGGAGGAAGACGAAATTCCACAAGCTGTGGTAGATGCAAAGAAGATGTGCGATTTTCTTGGTATTGAACATCATGTGGTGGATGCGAAAGATATTTTCAAAGACAATGTGGTAGATTATTTCATCACGGAATATTCCAATGGTCGTACACCGAATCCATGCGTGTTCTGTAATCGCAATATTAAATTCGATTTGTTATTACAACGTGCCTTATCCTTAGGGGCTACACACATGGTGACAGGTCATTATGCGCAGGTTATGTACAATGAGGCAGCACAGCGGTATGAATTACATAAAGGTGACGATCCAACGAAGGATCAAAGTTATGTATTGTACACGTTAACCCAAGATATTTTAAAACATATAGTCTTTCCTTTAGGGAATCAACCAAAAACGAAAACTCGCGAAATGGCTCATGAAAAAGAATTGCCTGTTTGGGATAAACCAGATAGCTTAGATATCTGTTTCTTGCCGAATCACAATTACCAAGGGTTCATCGAAAAAACATCGAAATCGAAACCTAAATCAGGGCGCATTGTCCATGAAAATGGTGAAGTGTTAGGTACGCATAATGGATTATACAATTATACAATTGGACAACGTAAGGGCTTGGGCATTGCCTATGCATATCCTCTCTATGTTGTGAAATTAGATGGCGAAACGAATGAGGTTATCGTAGGTCCTAATGAAAGTTTATTCTCTCGCACGATGTTGTGTAAAAACTATAACTTCCTAGACGGAGTTGTGCCCACATCATTACAAGCAGAAGGTAAAATTCGGTATGCCGCGAAACCATCACCATGTACTGTTACTTTCACAGAGGACGGTACTATGAAAGTTGAATTTACGGAACCACAACGCGCCATTACACCGGGTCAATCCGTCGTATTCTACGAAGGAAGTCGAGTTCTTGGTGGTGGTGTAATAGATATTGTTTGTTAGAAAGGGAAGTCATGAGTACATCACATATTCGTAATTTTTGTATCATTGCTCATATTGACCATGGTAAGTCCACGCTAGCGGATCGTTTAATCGAAGAAACGGGGTCTTTGACAAAACGGGAAATGCAAGCCCAAGTCTTAGACTCCATGGACCTAGAACGGGAACGGGGCATTACAATTAAAGCCCAATCCGTTCGTTTATTGCACACCGCAAAGGATGGACAAGAGTACACATTAAATTTAATCGACACACCGGGTCATGTTGACTTCAGTTATGAAGTATCACGTTCCTTGGCAGCTTGCGAAGGAGCCTTGTTGGTGGTTGATGCTGCACAAGGTGTAGAGGCGCAAACTTTGGCCAATGTCTATTTAGCATTGGAACATGATTTGGAAATCATTCCTGTCATTAATAAAATTGATTTGCCAAGTGCAGATCCTGAACGTGTAAAACGTGAAATCGAAGATGTTATTGGATTAGATGCATCTGATGCTATTTTGGCCAGTGCTAAGTCTGGCATTGGTATTCAGGATATCTTAGAAGCCATTGTAGAGAAAATTCCTGCACCACCAGATCATTCTGATAAACCAGCACGTGCCTTAATTTTTGACTCTCGCTTTGACTCCTACAAAGGTGCCATTGCATACGTGCGTGTGCAAGAAGGGTCTTTGAAAGTAAAAGATACCATTCGTATGATGCACAGTTCTAAGGATTTTGAGGTCACTGAATTAGGTGTATTTACACCGCATTTATTACCAGTCCAAGAATTACCATGTGGCTCTGTAGGCTGTGTAGCGGCAAGTATTAAAAATGTTCGTGACTGTCGTGTAGGGGATACTATCACAAAAGCAGATAATCCAGCTGAAGAACCATTACCAGGATACCGCAAAGCCGTGTCCATGGTATATTGTGGTCTATACCCAACAGATTCCAAAGATTATGAAAACTTACGGGATGCCTTAGAAAAACTAAACCTAAACGATGCTGCTTTAGAATACGAAGCAGAAACATCCTTGGCACTAGGCTTTGGATTCCGTTGCGGTTTCCTTGGATTGTTGCATATGGATGTCATCCAAGAACGATTGGAACGGGAGTATAATCTATCCTTGATTACGACTGCTCCAAGCGTAAACTATAAGGTATACAAAACAAATGGGGAAGTCATCGAAGTGGATAACCCTGCTAAATTACCGCCACCAACTGAAATTGACTATGTAGAGGAGCCATATGTAAAGGCAACCACTATCGTCCCTAAAGATTATGTGGGAGCCATTATGGAACTTTCACAGGACAAACGCGGGGAATACATCAGCATGGAATACATTGATGAAAGCCGTGTATCCATCGTATACCACTTGCCGCTAGGGGAAATCATTTACGATTACTTTGATAAATTGAAATCTGCTACGAAAGGCTATGCATCCTTGGACTACGAATTGATTGGCTACCAACAATCTCCAATGGTAAAAATGGATATCTTGCTAAACGGAGATCCTGTCGATGCCTTGAGTATTATCGTTCACAAAGATCGCGCTCAATTACGTGGCCGTGCCCTCGCTGAGAAATTGAAAGAATTGATTCCACGTCAAAACTTTGAAATTCCAATCCAAGCGGCAGTAGGCACAAAAATTGTAGCTCGTGAAACGGTAAAAGCTTGGCGTAAAGACGTATTGGCAAAATGTTACGGCGGTGATATTTCCCGTAAACGTAAATTGCTAGAAAAACAAAAAGAAGGTAAAAAACGGATGAAAGCTGTAGGGTCTGTAGAGATTCCACAAGAGGCATTCATGGCGATTTTGAAAGTAGAAAACTAATGAATACAACTCGTATTCCAGTAGGTCAGAGGGGAATGTACATCCACATTCCCTTTTGCCGTCAAAAGTGTACCTACTGTGATTTCCCTTCGTACCAAGGTTTAGAAGACTATTTTGATGTGTACGCCTATGCGTTGCGACAAGAGATTGAATCTAGTCAATCCCTGTTGGGGACAAAGCCCTTCGATACGATTTACTTCGGCGGTGGAACACCGACTGTGTTGTCCATTAAGGAATTGAATCGTATATTAGAGACAGTGTACAAACAGTACACCATCAACAGCGATGTGGAAATTACTATAGAGGCAAATCCAGGTGAAGTAGACACACGGTACTTGCGACATTTATATGAGCTTGGCATCAACCGTATCAGCTTTGGTGTACAAACATTTCATGATGACCATTTGCGTATATTGCATCGCACTCATACAGCAAAGATGGCACAGCAAGCTGTCCTAGATGCACATGAGGTAGGCTTCCGAAATATTAGCATTGATCAGATCTATGGATTACCTGGGCAAACATTGGAAGATATTTCTTATAATCTAGAGATTATTCAGTCTTTGCCCATAAATCATATCTCTATCTATGGTCTGCAAGTGGAACCTACTACCTTTTTGCATCGTCAAGTCATGGACCATTCGGTTATATTACCGTCTGAAGATATATGCGAACAGATGTACGACTACCTTGTGGAAGAGTTAGAAAAACAGATGTTCGATAGATATGAAATTGCAAGTTTTGATAAAGATGGGGCTTTCAGCCGTCATAATATCAAATATTGGCATGGCGCTGATTACATCGGCTTTGGTGCTGGTGCCCATTCCTTTGTGGGAAATCGGCGCTTTCAGAACACCCCTTACGTGGTGCCTTACATCCATAAGATTGAAATGGGTGAAAGTTCATGCGTCGAGGAAGAAATCATCACCAGTCCTCGTGACTATGAAGATTTTTGCTTTCTTGCATTGCGTACGAAGTGGGGGTTAGAACCTAGTTTGTTTGAAAGTCGATTTAATTTAGACTTTCATAATATATATGGATCTGTTGTTAAAGATCTAATACGTAAACAATTGCTTGTTTATGAAGATGATGCATATCGTCTCACTAAGGAAGGGGCCAAGCATGGAAATTATGTGTTTAGTCAGTTCCTTACGTCCTAAGTAGGAATGTACGCCCATACAGTTAATTTAGGAGAGTTTTATGAAAACAGCAGTTATTTTACATGCCTTATTCAGTGAGTTCACTTTTGAACAAATGGAGGCAATCATGAACCTGGCAAAAGAACACGATGGAAAGTTCCGTATCGTTTCTACAGGTATTCAAATTTATGACATTACAAAAGAACAAAAAGCATCCATCTTGGAGCAATTACCAGAAGGAGTTGTACAAGTACAACATAAATCGGTGAACTCCATCATGGCATGCCGAGGTACAGATGGATGTAGCCATGCTTTTATGGAAACTATCCCAATGGCCACTATGGTAGACCAAAAACACTATGGTAAAGATATGCCTAACAAAATTCGTATCGGTATCAGCGGTTGTCCACGATGCTGTGCAGAGTCTATGATTAAGGATATTGGACTAGTGGGAAAACCAAATGGCTTTACCTTAGTAGCCGGTGGCACAAGCGGTGCCTTGCCTAGAAAAGCAGAACCTTTGCTAGAAGGGTTATCTCCAGAAGAAGCAGAACAGAAAATCTCGGAGCTCTTAGAATGGTATAATGCTAACGCTAAACCAAAAGAGAAGTTCGAGCATGTATTACAACGATTGGGGAATCCATTTCAGTCCTAAATCGTTACTTGTTCTGTTATGTAGCCTGTGGCTGATTAAACTGAATATACTAAAAGGAAGAGCACGGTATACTCCTCACAAACGGTATTTCATAATGTTTGTTCGGAGCACACCGTGCTCTTCTGGTGTTTGTGTAACTTAATTTGTAAAATGCATCACAGGCTACTACGCTTAACTGCGTTCATCTGTGGAGAAGGATGTATTGCTTGTTCGGAACATGTGGCGCGCTCCTTATGTTACTACGACTCAAGTAGTAACGAGTGCCACAAGATATGCTATGCATAATGGAGTTCATTTTTTGGGATATAAGTACAATAATATATAAAAAGACCAATACAACTTACATCCTTGATGTCTTGTACTGGTCTTTTGTATTTATTTTGGCTTATACATTGGATAGAATCGAAGAAGTATTTTATGCGAGGGTTTTATAATACACCCTCGCTTTTGGATTCGTAATACGTAGTTTTAATGGTTCTTCATCTTGTATGATGTATAACGTATCTTCTTCTAATCCAGTCCATTCTAATGATATGGAAGTTTCACCTGTAGTGATACCAAGTGCTTCCAATGGTGGGATATACAGCAGTCGTACTCCTTTGGGTAGGAGTGTACTACTTTTTTTTATGAACTGTAATTGGTCTCCGTGTTTTGCATAGTCCAATATCTGTGCTAATTCGTTATGATGTTCTTCGTTTATTAAACCATGAACTTGTGCTTGCTCAACATGTACAAAATTTTCAATGTCATCACGTTGTAATACAATAAATTTCATATACTACCTTTCCTTTACAGAAATCATTAATCTAAAACAAGATTAAGCTAAGGCCTAGCATCTTACAAAGCCTAATATCTTAATAGATGCCAATATATAATCGTAATATCATTATACTATCAATTCTATGATGATACAATTTTAAAAGGGAGTATACATCGATTAAATCTCACACCGAGTAGATGCGTTAGTGAGGTATATCTATATAAAGCACTATATAAGAGCTAACGTAGAGAATCACAGCAACGCTCTCCCTCAAACTACCACCAGATTGGATGTGTAGGTTGAGCATGCCAATTTAGTGCACTATGTAAGAGCTGACGTAGAAGATCAATACAACGCTCGCTCCCAAACTTCCACCCAATTGGATGCGTTGATGAGATATGTCATATAAAAGGGATACTGTATATTGATGACTTGTATGTCACGGGTTTAGATTAATTATGATATTACTAGAAGAATACGACATACTCCGGAGCAAACCTACCGTAGGATCAGTTTGTGGAGGAGTGTGTCGTATTCTTCCCTTTATAAAATTGATGGTATATATAGTGACATACAAGAGACCATAAAGATGTATTTAGTATGACATACCTCACCAAACCAAACAATCAAAAAGTTTGTTTTTTTGACTAATACGGTATTTACTGAACTTTCACCAATTTTTCACTTGACATATGTCGTAAATGTGATACTATATATCTTGTAGTTAGCACTCAACCTTAGTGAGTGCTAATAATAACGAGGTGATACTATGGATGAAAGGAAAGAGCGCATTCTGCGTGCTATCATTCAAGATTACATTAGAACAGCGGAACCTGTTGGTTCTCGTACTATCGCAAAGAATTATGATTTAGGTATCAGTCCTGCAACGGTACGAAATGAAATGGCTGATTTAGAAGATCTTGGCTTTCTTGAACAACCTCATACATCAGCAGGTCGGATTCCTTCGGCAAAAGGCTACCAGTACTATGTAGACACTTTACAGGGGTTTGAAGACGATGCAGCTGAAGATATTCCTGTAATTCAAGAGTTATGGCAGGCTCATCAACAAGAACTAGATGATTTTTTTGTAGAAATAGCAAAACTTATTTCTCGTATTAGTCATAATGTGAGTATGTTTTTAGCTCCAGCCCATGATTCATCTACTATAACCTATATCCATGTTCTTCCTATCGATGAACATAGAGCGGTCATGGTGGTGGTAACGAATACAGGTGCTTTGGATAATGAGCCAATTTATTTTACGGAACCTATTAATAAAGAAGAATTAGCTATGCATGCGCATCGATTTAATAGTGTGCTACATGATGTATCCATCCAGGATATTACGCAAGAAAACTTAGACAAAATGCGGGTAACTTTAGATTTACAAGATACAACGTATGTCATTTTCTGCGACACATTGTATCGAGCCATTGCTAAGCGAAAACTATTCTATACAATAGGAACTACATCCTTACTAGAACAACCAGAGTTTAACGATATTAAACGGGCCCAACCACTGTTAGCCTTATTGGAACAACAAGATGAGTTAACCCAATTATTAACGCCAAACTCTAGTAGTCCTATCGATGTAAAAATAGGTCACACCAATGAACTGGTGAAAGATATCAGCGTGATCCAAGCAAGTTTTAATGTTCCGCATCAAGTAGGTACTCTCGCCATTGTTGGACCTACACGAATGGAATATGGCCGTATTATGGGCATCCTAGCCTATATTAATAGGTGCATGGAAGAATTACAAGAACAGAAAAAGAAGCTGTAAAGAGGTGAAGTATGGAAGAAAATAAACTAGAAGAAACTGTCACTCCTGAAGTGGAAGTTTTGGAAGAAGAAGCTCCTGAAGCAGTAGACCCTACGAAAGAATGGGAGCAACGATACATGCGTTTGCAAGCAGATTTTGAAAACTTCAGACGTCGTACGAACCAAGAAAAAGAACAATTAGGGGTATTTGTTAAATCACATGTTATTGAAGATTTACTCCCAGTATTAGATAATTTTGAAAGGGCACTTTCAGCACCTGAAACGCCAGAAACAAAGGCTTTCATGGAAGGATTTGTAATGATTCAACAAAGCTTGATGGCAAGCCTATCAAAACAAGGTTTAGCAGTCATTGAAGCTGTGGGACAACCATTTGATCCAAATTTCCATCAAGCAATCATGCGTGTTCCAGCTGAAGATATGGAAGATGACACTGTGTGTGAAGTATTACAAACAGGCTATACTGTAGAAGGTCGCGTGGTACGGCCAGCCATGGTAAAAGTAGTTCATAATGGATAATGTATAAATAATTTTAATTAACATATTAGAAGAAGTATTAGGAGGTCATGTTAAATGGCAAAAGTAATTGGTATTGACTTAGGTACAACAAATTCTTGTTTCGCAGTAATGGAAGGCGGCGAACCAACTGTTATTACAAACCAAGAGGGAGCTAGAACGACTCCTTCCGTAGTAGGTTTTGCAAAAAATGGCGAACGTTTAGTAGGTCAATTGGCTAAACGTCAAGCAGTTTCCAATCCAGAAAACACAATTATTTCTATTAAACGTCATATGGGTACGGATTACAAAGTGAATGTAGAAGGTAAATCCTATACGCCACAAGAAATCTCTGCTATGATTCTACAAAAAATTAAAGCTGATGCTGAAGCTCATTTAGGAGAACCAGTAAAACAAGCAGTTATCACTGTTCCTGCCTATTTCACTGACTCTCAACGTCAAGCGACAAAAGACGCTGGTACAGTAGCAGGCTTAGAAGTATTACGTATTATCAACGAACCTACAGCAGCTGCCTTAGCATACGGTGTAGATAAAGGTGAAGATGGTAAAATTCTTGTATTTGACCTTGGTGGTGGTACATTCGACGTGTCCATCCTTGAATTAGGCGAAGGCGTATTCGAAGTATTGGCAACATCTGGTAACAACCATTTAGGTGGCGACGACTTCGACCAACGCATTATGGACTTTTTAATCGGTGAATTTAAAAAAGAAACTGGTATTGATTTATCCAATGATAAATTGGCTGATCAACGTTTAAAAGAAGCTGCTGAAAAAGCTAAGATTGAATTATCTGGCGTTGCAAGCACACAAATTAACTTGCCATTCATCACAGCTGATGCAACAGGTCCTAAACATTTAGACGTAACATTAACTCGTGCTAAATTCGATGAATTGACTCGTGATCTTGTAGAAGCAACTATCGAGCCTACTCGTAAAGCAATGAAAGATGCTGGTTTATCTGCATCCGACATTGATAAAGTATTATTGGTTGGTGGTTCCACACGTATTCCAGCGGTACAAGATGCTATTAAACGAGAGTTAGGTAAAGAACCAACTAAAAACATTAACCCTGATGAATGTGTAGCTATCGGTGCTGCTATTCAAGGTGGTGTATTAGTAGGGGAAGTAAAAGACGTATTGTTACTTGACGTAACTCCATTATCTTTAGGTATCGAAACTATGGGCGGTATCTTCACTCGTATTATCGACCGCAACACAACAATTCCTACATCTAAATCCCAAGTATTCTCCACAGCAGCAGATAATCAACCTTCCGTTGATATCCACGTATTGCAAGGGGAACGCGACATGGCAGCAGCTAACAAAACATTGGGTCGCTTTGAATTATCTGGTATCCCAGCAGCTCCTCGTGGAGTACCTAAAATTGAAGTTACTTTCAACATCGATGCGAATGGTATCGTAAATGTAAAAGCAAAAGATCTTGGTACTGGTAAAGAGCAAGCAATTACTATTACATCTTCTTCCGGTTTGAGCGATGAAGAAATTGATCGTATGGTAAAAGAAGCTGAAACACATGCAGCTGAAGATAAAGCAAAAAAAGAAGAAGTAGAAGTGAAAAATAATGCAGATAACTTGGTATACCAAGCCGAAAAAGCGGTAAAAGACTTTGAAGGTAAAGCTGATGCAGCCCAATTAGAAGCTGTAAAAAAAGCGACAGAAACATTAAAAGCATCTATTGAGTCTGGCGATATTGAGAAAATCAAAGCTGATAGCGAAGCATTGACAGCTCCTTTATATGAATTGTCCTCTAAAATGTACGAACAAGCGCAAGCACAAGGCGAACAAGGTGGACAAGAAGCTCCTAAACAAGATGATAATGTTGTAGATGCTGACTACACTGTAGTTGACGAAGACAAAAAATAATAAGAAGGGACATAGGTAATGGCTCGTGATTATTATGACGTCCTTGGCGTCAACAAAAATGCATCTCAAGATGAAATAAAAAAAGCTTTTCGTAAGAAAGCACGTCAATACCATCCAGACGTAAATCGTGACAATCCAGAAGAGGCTGAAAAAAACTTTAAAGAAGTGAATGAAGCCTACGAAGTCTTGTCCGATGACACTAAAAAAGCTCAATATGATCAATATGGTCATGATGCCTTTACTGCTGGCGGAGGTAACTCCGCTGGTGGCTTTGGCGGGGGCTTCGGTGGAGGCGGATTTGGCGGTTTCGGCGGTGGCGGTGGATTCGAAGATATTTTTGGAAATATCTTTGATATGTTCGGCGGTGGCAGTGGACGTGGTCCACGTGGTCCAGAACGCGGTGCTGACTTGCGCCAAGATGTACGCATTTCATTCCGTGATGCTGTATTCGGCACAACGATGAAAGTGAATGTACAACGCCATGAAGAATGTGACCATTGTCATGGTACTGGTGGAGAACCAGGATCTAAAGTCGAAACATGTCCAAACTGTCACGGATCTGGTCAAGAAGCTGTCATCCAAAACACACCATTAGGTCGCATGCAAACTGTACGTACATGCTCTCGTTGTGGTGGACGTGGTAAAGTGATTGAAAAACCATGTAAAGTATGCCGGGGGCAGGGTCAATCTGTTAAACGTCGGGATATTGAAATTAAAATACCAGCAGGTGTTGATGATGGCGCACGTTTACGTGTGTCCGGTGAAGGTGAACCAGGTACATTAGGTGGCCCTAAAGGTGACTTGTACGTTTACATTTATGTATCTAGAGATAAAGAATTTGAACGCAATGGTAACGATATTGTGATTCGTCAAACTATTTCGTTCTCACAAGCTGCACTAGGCGCTACTATACAAGTTCCCACATTAGAGGGTAAAGTGGAGCTGAAAATCCCAGAAGGTACACAAACAGGTACAGCTTTCAGAATTAAAGGACAAGGTGTTCCTTATTTACGTCAACCAAGCCAGCGTGGCGATCAACACGTGGTGATTACTGTAGAAACTCCGAAAAAATTGACGGACAAACAACGTCAATTGTTAGTGGAGTTTGCTGCAGAAAATAAAGAAGACGTAAATACTTTAAAAGTGAATAAAAGCATATTAGAAAATTTAAGTGATAAGGTGAAACAGTTATTTTTCCAAGATTAAAACTTGGTAAGTAAGGAGTCATCTATGAAATGGATAGAAATATCCATTACTGTAGAAACGGCAGTCATTGATGAAATGGCTGCCATTTTTAATGATATAGAAAGTAATGGATACATAAAAGAAACAATGGAAGATAATCCCAACCTAACTCGTTTGACCATCTATTTAGGGACAGATCATAGTGAGATAGAGTGGGCAAGGATACTAGAAACAGCATTACAAGATGCTAATATTTTCTATGAAGATATGAAATGTAAAACTGTAGATGACGAGCAATGGTATCATAGTTGGCAACAATATATTATGCCCACACGATTGTTACCACACTTGGTAATTTGCCCCTCTTGGCAAAGCTATGATACCTCTAAAGACCCACATGCTACAGAACAAGATGTGGTGATGACCATGGATACAAAGCTATCTTTTGGTACTGGTGACCATGAAACGACAAGGAATTGTGCAACTTTACTGGGTAAATATATTCATACGATTCCAGTACCTTTAGGAGAGCAGGTATGTTTAGATATTGGTACAGGGACAGGAATTTTATTGATGGCCGCTCATCATTTAGGGGTATCTAACTTAGTAGGCATTGACCTAGAAGAAGAGGCGGCTATACAAGCGAAAGAAAACTGTGATAGTAATGGAATCAACGCTACTATCATTCATGGTAATCTAAGTGATGACTTTCAAGACAAAGCGCATCTCATTGTAGCAAACCTTACTGTAGATCCATTAAAAATTTTATTACCTATGATTAGGGAAAAACTACACGATAATGGTATACTAATAATAAGTGGTATCGTAGACGATCGGTATGATGAAATTATGCCGTATATTACCGACTACTGGACTATTATGGAAGAAATGGTAGAGGGCCCTTGGCATACCTTTGCCTTAGCATAAGATAGGAATACTATGAAAAAAATATTTATTGATGGCATTATAGATGAAACTATCCAGTTACCTGCAGATACAGCACATCATCTCTTTCATGTATTGCGCCATTCTACAGAGGAACCTTTTATTGTGAGCAATCATGAAGGACATACAGGTGAATATGTATTAACATCTGAAGAATCAGATATATATATGGCGAAACGATTACGTACCATTGACGTGTCTACATCAGCTACGAAAGTAGTGTTAATTCAATCCTTTTTGAAAGGCGATAAGTTCGAGTTTTTACTACAAAAGGCTACGGAATTAAACGTGCATCACATCTACGGTGTATCTTCGGTCCATTGTGTAGCCCAATATGATACAAAAAAATTGAGTGCAAAAAAGAGTAGATGGGAAAAAATTATCATAGAAGCAAGCCAACAATGTGGTCGCTTTGATGTACCTACATTAACAGTAGAACAGTCACTTTCAGAGGTACTGCAAACCTTACAATCTGATGAGGGAGTTCTCTTGTTGGGCGCCTATGAACGAGAAGATGACAAGACAATCAAAGATATTTTACAAACTCAGTTACATACTAATTCATACCATACCATAGCCATTTGCATTGGTCCTGAAGGTGGTTATAGTCCTACTGAAATGGAACGATTAGAAGCTTGTGGAGGCCATAAGGTTAGCCTAGGTTCCACTATATTGCGAGCTGAAACAGCGGCTTTAAGTGCTGTGAGTATGATTCAATATGAATTACTAGATTAGGAGTCTCATGAAGACAGTTGCATTTACTACCTTAGGGTGTCGTGTCAATCAATATGATACGGATGCCATGAAAGGTTTATTTATAAAAGCAGGATATACACCTGTTGGTTTCGATGAAGAAGCCGCTATTTATGTGATTAATACTTGTTCTGTAACAAATATGGGAGAGAAAAAATCACGCCAATTAATTCGACAAGCAAAACGCCGTAATCCAGAAGCATTTATCGTAGTCACAGGCTGTTATGCCCAATTGGCGCCAGAAGTGATTTCTGCTATCGATGGGGTCAACCTTGTGATCGGTACAGCGAATCGAAATAAAATTGTAGAATTAGTAGAAAATATTCCATCTACAGAAGAACAGATTTCCATCGTTCGTAATGTAATGGAAGAGTCTACCTTTGAAGAAATGCCTTTATTTGGCAATGAAATTGAAAAATGTCGGGCTTTCATGAAGATACAAGAAGGGTGTAATAATTTCTGTTCCTTCTGTATCATTCCTTATACACGAGGAAAATTAAAGTCTAGAAAAATTGAAGACATCGTGGAAGAAGCAAAACGCCTGGTTGCTTATGGGTATAAAGAGGTTGTCCTCACAGGGATACATCTCGGTAACTATGGTATTGAACTACCTGAGCGACCAACCTTAGGCCGTGTTGTGCGTGAATTATTGACCATTGATGGCTTAGAACGCATTCGCTTTGGTTCTATTGAATCTGTAGAAGTATCGGAAGAATTAATCGAGTTAATGGCAACGAACCCTCGTGTATGCCCTAACCTACATTTGCCATTACAAGCAGGATCTGATCCAGTGTTAAAAGCGATGAACCGTCACTATAATTTGCAACAATACAAAGATTTAGTGAAGTATTTACGTAGCCGCATTCCAAATCTGTCCATTACGACAGATATTATCGCCGGATTCCCAGGGGAAACAGACGAATTATTTGAGGAAACCATGCGTACAGTCAAAGAAGTTGGTTTTACGCATATTCATGCCTTCCCATATTCTATTCGAGAAGGTACGCCAGCTGCTAAGATGGAAGAGCAAGTTCCAGAAGCCGTGAAAAAGACACGTGTAGCCTTATTAAATCAACTTGGAAAGGAAGGCTTTAAAGCCTATGCCAATCGTTTCTTGAATCAACCTGTAAAAGTTCTAATCGAACAAAGCGATGACTTTTATTACTACGGGCTAACCAATGAATACGTACATAGTAAAATACCTAAACAAGACCATGCATTTAACGTAGGAGATATTGTAAATGGTGAAGTAACAGAAGTACATAGTGATGTAGTTTTGGTAGAGATTACAGGGTAATTATATTAGATTCCAGTACTTATTTTATTAAGGGGGATATATGGCAAGAGGAATTTTATATGTAATGACAACAGTCGTAGACGGCTTAGTTAAAATAGGTAAGACTGGTATTGATAACTTTGAATCTCGAATGAATACATTAGAGAATAATGGCTATCGGAATGTAGTAGGTTTAAAACGAAAATTTGCTATTGAAGTAGATGATTATGATGAAAAAGAACTTTTGTTAGATGATATATTTAGTAAAAGTCGACTTCACAATACAGAACTATTTGCACTTGATATAGAGTTAGTTATCCAATTATTATCTTCCTTTGATGGAAAGCAGGTTTATCCTACAGATCAAGGTAAAGATGTTGTATTTGATAATGCTACTAAGGCTAGAGCTGATAATTTAGAAAATCAAAGTTATCAAAATATTCCTGACGGATTATATCATATCGATCAAAAAAGAAAAGATATTGGATCTATATATGGTAAAATGTTGGTGGATAATGGTAAATTTATTGTATTAAAAGGTAGTTCATGTCCTCCTTCTAACTATTCCTATGCTAATGAGCTAAGAAAATCAGCTGTGATAAAAAATGGTATATTAATAGAGGATATAGTGTGTAAATCTCCATACGCTGCTGCAACTTTAGTAAGGGGATTGTCTACAAATGGTTGGACAAGCTGGAAAAATGAATCAGGGGAAACACTAGATAAGTTTAGAAAATAATAATAGACTACATAGAAAATATTTGATATAGTAAACATATAGTATGTAAGTATCATACAGTATACAAGAAAGGGGATTCCCATGAAAGAAGATTGCTTATTTTGTAAAATTATTAATAAAGAAATTCTAGCTAAGGTTGTATTAGAAAATGACAAATTTTTAGCATTCCATGATATTGCTCCAGTAGCACCAGTTCATGTCTTGATCATTCCTAAAAACCATGTATCTAACATTGCTCATTTAAACGAAAATAATGAAGCCTATGTGGAAGGTATCTTACCATTCGCCAAATTGGTAGCAAAAGAATTAGGTTTAGCCGCTGATGGATACCGTTTAACATTAAATACTGGCGCCAAAGCAGGTCAAACTGTATTCCATTTACATGCTCATTTATTGGGCGGTAAAGAATTAGGTTGGCCAAATATCGACTAATCTAGGAGGCAACAGAGTGTCAATCAATCAAACTATTATGAATCAATATAATGTGGATAATATTCTGCATTACTTTCAAGAAATTGCTAATATCCCTAGAAAATCTGGACATGAGCAAGCGATTTCCAATTATATTAAATACTGGGCTCTAAATTTGGGATTAGATGTGTTTCAAGATGAACACTATAATCTAATCATAAAAAAAGCCGGCACAGAGGGATATGAATCACATGAACCAGTCATTTTGCAAGGTCATATGGACATGGTGTGCACGAAATTAGAGTCTGTAGAGCATGACTTTATTAATAGCCCGATTGCTTTGGATGTAGAGGATGGTATCTTACATGCCAATGGAACTACGTTAGGGGCAGATGATGGATTTGCAGTAGCCTATGGTATGGCTATCTTAGTTTCCACAAATATTCCACATCCTCCATTAGAGGTAGTATTCACGGTAGAAGAAGAAACTACTTTCAAAGGTGTTAAAACATTAGATTACAGTCATTTACAAGGCAACCGTCTCATCAATATGGATGGGGAAAGCATGAATGAAGTGACTATCGGAAGTGCTGGCGGTCATGGATCCACTGTGACATTACCAATTGTCCCCGTATCTGTAAATAATGAGATGACAAAACGAAGAATTACTATTGAAGGTTTACAAGGTGGTCACTCTGGATGTGATATTCACTTAGGTCGGGCTAATGCTATATATATTTTATCTAAAGTATTAGAACGAATTACTGTTGAGCACAATATTCGTGTCACAGAAGTGAGCGGTGGTAGTGCGCCTAATGCCATACCATTACGTGCCTATGCTGACGTGTATCTACATTTACAGGATGTACCATACGTGCAAGTTTTGTTACAAGAAGAACAAGAAAAATGGAATACACAGTATGCTAAGGCTAATGAAAATATATCAATTTCTTTATCTGTTGTGCCTAAAGTCGATCGTGAAGATTTAGTAGAATTAGACTTAGAAGCCATCACCATGGAACGTGCTTTTAGCAATGACACAGTACAAAAGCTTTGTGAACTGATTCAAGGAATTGAACAAGGTATATTACAGCATGCTCCTGACAATCCGAATGAAGTATGGTACTCTAATAACATTGGTGTTTTGGGTATGGCGGATGGTGCTGTATACCTTAAAATGCAAGTACGCAGTACAGATGCTAAGAATTTAGAGGCTCATTATACAGGCTTAGAAAAATTAGTACAAGATTATGGTGCTTCTGCTAACCAAGAAGCAGAGTATCCAGGATGGCTACCAACATTTGATAGCCCATTGCAAAAATCCTATCAAAAGGCTTATGAATCTGTGACCGGTGCTAAAGACTTACAGTTCAATGTAATCCATGCAGGTCTTGAAGTTGGCTACATGCTAGATAACTTACAAGGCCCTGTAGATGCTATAAACATTGGTCCGAACATTCATGACTTGCATGCGCCTACAGAACGCATGCAATTAGAAAGCTTTGTTACAACTTGGAACATTCTAAAAACATTCCTAGCATCTCTGTAAGTATACTGTTACAGTCCATATGGTATTAAACAAATAACGTTACATGTGTTAGCATATAGTTAATACTGATCTATGCTAGTACGTCACAAAAATAGCATATTTGCCATTTATTTTGGCCTATGATATAATTACTTCCGATAACGATATATTATCGGAAGTAATTTTTTAGTTTAAAATAGCAATATAGGTACCAATACCTCGATATAGAACATTTGAGGCGCTTATGAATCAATCTAACACACACTTCTATTTACGCAATTATAAAGAGATTATGAACAATTCTAAACTTAGTGACAAGGCTAAGTCTAGTATTCTATTATCTAAAGCAGAAAATACTGTAGATGCTTATGAATCTGATTGGATGGATTTCGTCGATTGGTGTCGACATAAACAGGAATCCTTTTTTCCGAGCTCACCAGAAATTATCGTCAATTATATCAATGATTTAGCCGATTATGCTAAGGCTAATACCATATCACGTCGTATCAGCGCTCTATCGGAAAATTTTAATGCTTCAGGTATTGAAAATAACCCTTGTAGCGCTCCTATCGTTAAGCAAGCCATGCGAGGTATACGTCGATCCTTAGGGACATATCAACAAGGTAAAACTCCTGTATTACTGGATGATCTTATGGATATCATTGACTATATGGAAACGGCCGATATAGCACCTATACAAAAGCTCCGTGATAAAGCTATTTTATTATTAGGCTTTATGGGGGCCTTTCGGCGTAGCGAATTATCTGCATTAACAGTAGAATCTTTGAAATTTTTGCCAGAAGGTTTAGAAATCTTCGTATCAAGTTCAAAAGCTGACCAAGAAGGTCAAGGTGCTATCGTTGCCATACCCTATATCGAAAATGAAAACTTATGCGCCGTGAGATCCCTTAAAGCATGGTTACAATTCGTTCCTATTACAACAGGGCCTATCTTTAGAGGGTTTACAAAAAATATGAGCATACGGAAAACTGCTATCAGTGATAAAAGTATCGCAGATATTGTAAAATACTATATGTCAGCTATAGGCGAAGATCCATCCTTATATGGTGCGCATAGTTTACGTCATGGCTTTGCTACTACAGCAGCCCATTATGGCGTAGAAGAACGAAATATTATGAAACAAACACGACATCATAGTGTCAATATGGTACGACGGTATATAAATGAAGCCAATAAATTTGTAGATAACCCTATATCTTCTATGTTCAATCGTAAATAGTGCCATCTTAATTAACTACCTACAACTTAATTCCGTTATGTATACTGAGTCTATATATAGTAATTATATAGTTATACATATAAAATATATAAAACAGGAACTTAAATGGTTTATTTCTTACACTAAAAGAAGATAAAAGAAGACTGCATACCCTAATATTATTCATGAGGGTGTACAGTCTTTTTATTCTATCATTCAATATATATTTCAATATCTTATCGAACATACATATACTATTATTTAATTATTTGCCCAAGCTGTAATAAAACCGAACATAGTTTTTTCTTTCAATGTAGGAATCATTAAAGTTTCTCCAGCACGTAATGCTTTACCATGTTGTAAGTGATTAATTTCTTCGATAGCTACAATATACTCACGAATATCAATATCCTCTGTTTGAGCTAAGGCCTTTTGAGATATACTCCATAATGTATCACCGGCATCTACTTGTACAGCTTTAATATTTTGAGTATCCATCTCTAATCTTGTTGTGTTAATCATACTATTCACTACAAATACCATGGCTACCATTAGTAAAATAGAAAATAATTTATGCATAATATATACCTCTCTCTAATAATATCGAACAAAATAAATAGCACATCTGTTTGCTTATGTGCATATTTTAACACACATACAAACGTTCGGTCAAGTATAATTTTTTAGAACACATATTTGACAATTTTCGATATTATATTTATAATAGGCTTATATAAATTAAGTTCCATCGTACTGTAGAATGAGAGGTTATTCCATTGAGACGTCCAGCAACTGATATAAATAGTAAACAACAAAGAATATTAGATTTTATTATTGAAAGCTTACAACAGCGCTATCGCTGTCCAAGTGTTCGTGAAATTGGCGATCATATGGGCTTAAGCTCCACTTCTACTGTTCAAAGTCATTTAAATACATTAGAAAAATTTGGCTATATTACTCGTGATGCTAATAAAAATCGCTCTATCACTGTTGTAAACATGCCTGATGTACCTGCTTTAGAGATAGATGAAGAAACCCACGAGGTTACTTCAAGTCCTGAATTTAACTTCTTAGAGGCTGGTCTACGTCGAGTTCCTTTAATTGGCACTGTACAAGCAGGACTTCCTGTAACAGCTATTGAAAACCGTGAAGATGAGTTTGTCCTACCTACTACCTTATTAGGTAGCTCTGAATGTTTTTTATTACGCGTTCGCGGTGAATCTATGCGTGATATCGGTATGTATGAAGGTGACTTGCTGATTGTACGTAATCAATCCACCGCTAATAATGGTGATATTGTGGTAGCTCGTATTGATGATGAAGCCACAGTAAAACGTTTCTATAAAGAATCTGATCATATTCGTTTAATGCCGGAAAATGAAGAGTTTGAACCTATTATTACACGAAATTGTGTCATTGAAGGTCGTGTAATTGGACTCATTCGTGACCATATTTAAAAAGTATATAAGTAAGTAAAAAGTAGAGGGTGTATTCAGCCCTCTACTTTTTACTATACAACCTCAGACAGGTTACTTTTAACTATAGCTTAAGTATATACTATTTACATTTTTTTATATACGATCTGTACTATTCATAAAGATTACAATTGGGCAATATCTTTAAAATATCTAATAGGCTCTATTGGAGTAGTATGGTCTTCTAGTTCCATATGCATCCATACAATGTCATACCATGTATTAAATTTATATCCTGCTTTTGGGAATCGTCCTACTTCAGAAAAACCTAAATACTTATGATATGTATAACTTGAGCAATCACAAAATTGATCATCTTGTAATGGAACTGTAATACATGCATATACACTAAGTATACCTTGTTGTTTTAAATAGTTAAATAAATGAGTATATAAATGACTTCCAATACCTAGATCCCGATACGTATGATGAACATAAATAGATGTTTCTACACTCCATTCATAGGCTTTTCTGTCTTTCAATATATTGGCATAGGCATATCCTACTAAATTGCCGTCTACTTCCGCAACTAAATACGGATATCTCTGTATAACGTGCTTTATCCTTCTAGTAAATTCTTCTATAGTGGGTACCACATATTCAAATGTGATTGCTGTATTTGTGATATAGTATTCATAAATTTTTAGTATGTCTGGTATATCAGATAATTGTATTGGGCGGACATTGATATCTTTCATATTGTACCTCTTAGTATTAAATGTAATGTACACAAAAACTATTTTAAACATATGTATATACAAAATAGTGCAGTTATATAAATGAAAAGATAGTAGTCGATGATGTGACTACTATCTTTTTCTAATTTTTAGTGTTTATAAGATTCTATAGCTGTATCAATAATCTGTGATTCCTCTACAGATGGATCACACAAGGGCAATAATAAAGGTCCTGTACTGAAACCTAATTGCTTCATTGCATATTTTACAGGAATAGGGTTTGTTGTAATAAACATTGCTTTTAGAATAGGTACTATTGAAAGTTCAATAGCTCTTGCCTCTTTTACTTTATTATCTTTAAATAATGCTATCATTTCTTGCATTTGTTTTCCTACAATATGAGAGGAAACAGAAATAACACCCACTCCACCATTTTGTAGTACATCTAATGTTAATGCATCATCACCAGAATAAATCATAAAGTCATTATTTGGTAGCAATTCACGAATCTGTTGGGTGATTTTGATATCTCCTGTAGCTTCTTTAATAGATGTAATATTAGGGCATTCCTTAGCTAATCTAGCTACTGTTTCCGGTTCTATACGGCCACCTGTTCGACCCGGTACATTATATAGCATAACGGGTAAATTAGTACTATCTGCAATAGCTTTAAAATGTAAATAACAACCTTCTTGATTCGGCTTATTATAATATGGTACTACAGCCATCACAGCATGAACACCAGTATGACTAGCAGCCTTTGTTAAAGCAATCGACTTTTTGGTGGAATTGCTACCTGTATTGGCAATAATGGTAGCACGATGACCATACTCTTTAGCGATTAATGTAAATAACTCAAGTTTGTCACGGTCATCAATATTGGGACTTTCACCGGTAGTACCGCATACAATTAAACCATCAGAACCATTGTCCAATAAGTGTCCAGCTAGACGCAAGGCTTCTTGAAAATTTACATGACCATCATCAGTAAAAGGAGTGATCATAGCTGTTAAGACATTTCCAAATGTTGTCATCTTAGCACCCCCTAAAATGTATAATTAGAATGATTGATGTTCTACTAAGTATTCTGCAATTTGTAATGCGTTTAATGCAGCACCTTTACGGATTTGGTCTCCTACAATCCAGAAATTCATAGCATAGTCATTAAATAAGTCTTTACGAATGCGGCCAATTTCACAATCATTCTGATTAGATGTGTATAAAGGCATTGGGTATTCTTGTGCAGCTGGATTATCGTTTACTCGCAAACCTGGGAATTTTTCACAAGCAGCTTTGAAATCCTCTACAGATACGGGAGACTCTGTTTTTACTAGTACAGATTCAGAATGAGAACGGTATACTGGGACACGTACTGTAGTCGGTACTACTTCGATAGAATCATCATGTAATATTTTTTGAGTTTCCAATACCATTTTCATTTCTTCTTTAGAGTATCCATTTTCCATGAATACATCAATTTGCGGAATTAAATTAAATGCGATTGGATAATGTTTATCCATAGATCCAGTAGGCAATAAATTAGCTACCATCTCTTCCCCAGCAACATGTTGAGCCACTTGGGAATCTAATTCTTCAATTCCTTCTTTACCTGCTCCAGATACAGCTTGGTATGTGCTGACAACAACACGTTTAATTGGGGATAAATCATGCAACGGTTTTAATCCTAATGCCATGATAATAGTGGAACAGTTAGGGTTAGCAATAATCCCTTTATGTGTATCAATATCTTCTGGATTGACTTCAGGCACTACTAATGGAACTTCTGGATCCATACGGAATGCACTAGAATTATCAATTACAATAGCGCCACGCCTAGCAGCTTCTGGAGCTAATGTTTTAGAAATAGAACCACCTGCAAATAAGGCAATATCAACACCTTCAAAAGATTCTGGTTTTGCTTCTTCCACCACATAGTCTTTACCGTCTACTTTCAATACTTTACCCGCTGAACGGGCAGACGCTAATAACTTAATGCTTTCATAAGGAAATTTACGCTCTTCAATTAATGTAATAAATTCTTGTCCTACTGCACCAGTAGCACCTAATATGGCTAAATGAGGTTTTCTCATAGTAACTCCTTAATATAAATTACTTAATTATAGTTATATGTATTATACTATTTAAGTTTTTCTTTAGCAAGAAATACATAGAATATAACATTATAGATAATGTTCTAATCCATATGTTAATCCGACATAATCTTTAATTTTTTTACAAGCTAATACCACACCAGGCATAAAGGACAGTCGACTTAATGAATCATGACGAATTACCAATGTTTCATCATAGCCACCAAAAATAACTTCTTGATGTGCTACATACCCTGGTAAACGAACACTGTGAATGGTTACATCATCGACTTTAGCACCACGAGCACCTGGTAGACTCTCACGAGTTAAATCTTCTGCAGCTTTTACATTGGCTGCTTGCTTTGCATCATTGATCAATTTAGCTGTTAATACAGCTGTACCAGAAGGTGCATCGTATTTATGATTATGATGTAGTTCAATAATCTCCACATCGGGGAAATACGGAGCTAGTTCTGCAGCAGTTTTCATCATCATCACTGCACCTAATGAGAAGTTAGGTGCTACTAAACAATTAGCACCATGTGCTCTACCAATGGAATCTAGCTCTTTACGGTGTACTTCTGTAAGACTAGTTGTACCAATCACAACGTGAATCCCTTTTGATAACATAAATTTTGCATTATCAAAAATAATTGCTGGTGTTGTAAAGTCCACAATCACATCTGGATGTACGGCTTCAATACCTTCCTCTAATTGACTGTATATTTTACAGTTTAACGGACTAGTACCTATGAATTCACTAACATCTTTACCACCATGGCTAGGATCTACCCCGCCCACTAAAGTTAACTCTGTATCATTATGAACAGCTTTTAGCACCTCACGGCCCATTTTACCAGCTGCTCCATTAACTAAAACTTTCATTGTTCCTCCTAGAATGACTCCTGTTGAAAGTATTGAATCATTTCTTTTGCTGTATTTATGGCTGTATCTGAGAAAGATTGCCCTGACATCATACGGGCAATCTGTGTAACATGTTCTTCTTCTGAAAGAATAGTCACTTTAGAAATAGTTCGCCCCTCTTCTTCTACCTTATGTAAATGATAATGTTGTTTTGCTACACTAGCAGTTTGAGGTAGGTGTGTAATACAGAATACCTGATTATCTGAACTTAATTGAAGAATTTGTTTAGCTACTTGTAAAGCAATATCACCACTAATGCCTACATCAATTTCATCAAACACTAAGGTCTTATGGGTTGCTTTATTAAATACTGTTTTAAAAGCTAAGGCAATACGTGCTAACTCACCGCCAGAGGCAACTTTATGTAGTGGTAATAAAGCTTCTCCTGCATTAGCAGAAAATAATAGTTCTATGCGGCTAGCTCCTAATGGAGATAAGGTTTCAGTACCTTCTATGACAAATTCTAGCTTTGCTTTGGGCATACCTAATTGAATTAAGTTCTTCTGTAAGGCATCGGTTATCTCTTTATGATGAACATGACGAATCTGTGTAAGAGACTGTAACGCTTGTAATGCTTGCGTTTTTAGTGTTTCTACACGCTCTACTAGCTGTGATTCTTCACTTTCATGAGATTCTAGTAACTCCAGTCGAGTTTGCGCTGTTTCTTCAAAGGCAAAAATACTTTCAATGGTATCTCCATATTTACGTTTTAAACTGTAAATAAGTGTATCTCTTTCTTGTAAGTAAAAATAACGCTCTTCATCATAGCTAATAGAATCACGGTATCTATCTAAAGCTTGACCAGCTTCTTCTAATTGATAATAGGCGGATCGCAATAACTCAGCTATTTCTTCCATGTCTTTATCATATTTTACAAGATCAGTCACTTCATTAGTAACACTGTTTAAACCATCAATCAGGGGAGTTCTGCCCCCATAGATACCATCATAACAACTAGAAATGGTAGATTGAAGATGCTCATAGTTATCCAATCGCTCTAATTCTTCCGATACTGCTGTATCTTCATTTGGCTGTAATTGGGCTTCTTCAATTTCATCAATCTGAAACCGCAACATATCTAATTCACGAATTCTTTGTGCCGACTCTTCACGCAATGTTTCTAATTGTCGCTTTGCACTGGCATAATCAGTATAGGCTGTTACGTAATTTTCATAAGCCTTCGTGGCATCATCATTATACGTATCTAAATAGATATGATGTGTTTCTGGTAATAAGAGCTGTTGGTTACTATATTGACCATGAATATCTGCTAAATAGGTGCCGATTTCACGTAATGCCTTCAATGGAATCACTTGGTCATTTGCTAAAATTTGTGATTTACCGTTTAGATTAAAAGTTCTAGATAAGATTAAAGTGTCTTCTTCCACTAAAATGTTTTTATTTACTAACAGTTCTTGTAATACGCTATCTCCAGCAATATCAAAAACACCTTCAATGAGAAAAGAGTCCTTCTCATGACGAATAAATTCACTACTAGCTCTTTCCCCTAATAGAATGGAAAATGCATCCATCAAAATAGACTTACCTGAACCTGTTTCTCCAGTAAAAATAGTGATGCCCTTGGTAAACTCTAGCTGCATATGTTCGATGAGGGCAAAATTTTTAATCCCCATGCGTACTAGCATATTAATCCCTCATTAAGTCTTGCATACGTTCTAATACTAATTCTACACTTTCTACAGAATTGCAAATTAATAGAATCGTATCATCTCCTGCAATTGTTCCTATTACTTCGTGCCATTTTGCATGGTCAATGGCAAATGCCACAGATTGTGCTGATCCTGGCAAAGTATGTAATACTACTTGATTTAAGACGTGATCGATACGCAAAATAGAATCTTGGAACAAGCGATTGATACGAGTTCTAGATAACATAATATTTTCTTCTGGAGATAAGGCATATCTATATCGTCCATCCCCTGTAGGAACTTTAATTAACATCAATTCCTTAATGTCACGTGATACTGTTGCTTGTGTAACGGTAATTCCTTCTTCTACCAAAGCTTGGGCTAACTCTTCTTGTGTTTCAATAGCCTTAGTTTGAATAATTTCTTTTATCTTATTATAACGAAAACGCTTCATTATTTCCTCCGACGTATAATATATAAAATAGGTGGTTGATTTGCTTGATTTAATGGTCGCCACGTACTGCAGTGATACTCTTTTTGATTCATAGAAGCTATATAATATTCCAGGTCTTCTGCTTCTTTACGACCGGTTTCTGTTCCTGGATACGCTACAATGGTACATAATCCGTTCACTGAAAGTTTTGCCAATCCTTTTGATATAGCTTTAATTGTTGATGTAGATTGGGTCATAATTTGATGATCAGCATTCGGTAAATATCCTAAATTTCCTATCATCAAATCGATAGTAGATACCGGAAGTGTTTCCAGGGCACTATCATGTGAACCCAATATGAAATCCACTTGCTTCATAGCCTGTGGAAGTTCTTTTACAATCTTTTCTTTCGTCCTTGTTATTGCTACTTCTTGTATATCAATAGCATATACATGACTATTTTTATGACAATGTGACAAAAGATACATTGTGTCATGTCCATTGCCACAAGTAATATCTACAATAGTTCTAGCTGATTCTAAAGCATCCAGCCATAGATGATGCTGAAATTCTACACTGTGGTGTAGAGGAATCATAGAACCTCCTTAGATCGTGCAGTCAACTTTTTAAATAAGGTAGCGAAGAATTTTTGATCTTTAAATCTCACATATTTACAATATTGTGGATTGGCTTCAATATGCAAGGAATCAGTATTACTAAATTCATAATCAAAAGTACCATCGACAGATATGTGTAAGTTTTTTTGGCGCTCTGGCATAGTAATATCAATCTTTGCACTTTCTTTTAATACTAAAGATACACCTTGTAATAAGTGAGGCGCAATGGGTGTTACGATAAGAGACCGATTATCTGGCGCCATAATAGGACCACCAGCAGATAAGTTATACCCTGTAGATCCTGTAGAACAAGCTACAATTAAACCATCAGCAGGATACATTTGCGTATGTCCACCATTAATCGACAAGTTGATGCGCGCCATTTTACCTGGTTCTGAACGAGATACCACAATATCATTAATAGCAGGACGTAGTACACGTTCTCCTTCAGAAGTGTGCAAAGTTCCTACCAAATGAATGCGATCTTCTACATAATAATTACCCTTACTAATTCTTTCAATAGCCATCTCTAAGTTTTCAAGCTCAATTTGGTTTAAGAAACCTAATTCGCCTAAATTAATACCACAAATTGGTACATTATATGGATAAATTTGACGAGCTAATTGAATAATCGTACCATCACCACCAAAGCTAAATGCCATATCCAAATGTTCAAATACCTCTGGTCGTGGTAATAAGTGAGACTTTTCTATCCCCAATGCACATACATCATGATGTTCCAATTCTTTAGGCATATATACTTCTATACCAAATGTATGGCAATAAGTAATTGCTTGTGATAAAACATCACGAATATTCTCTTTTTTCATATTAGGAAAGAAACCGATTCTCATAGATCCTCCTATAATTGATGAGCCTCCTCTACCGTGGCTGTAATTAGCTCTTCAGTAATGTCCAAGGAACCCTCTGTTTGTTTTGTAAAATATCCTAAAAATTCAATATTTCCTTCCATTCCTTTAATGGGAGAATAAGTTAATCCATGTAAATATAAGTCACAATCTTTAGCGATATGCAAGATACGATCTAACACTAATTTATGTGTAGATTTTTCACGTACTATGCCACCTTTACCGACTAGTTCTTTACCGGCCTCAAACTGAGGTTTGATTAACGCTACTAAAGAGCCGGTATCTTTCAATAGGGTCGTTGCTACTGGAAGCACCTTATCTAAGGAGATAAAAGCCACATCAATAGAAATAAAATCGCTAATTTCCCCTAATTGTACAGGTGTAACGGTGCGAATATTTTGTTTTTCCATATTAATGACTCTAGGATCTTGTCGTAACTTCCATGCTAATTGATTGTAACCTACATCAATGGCAAAGACTTTAACTGCTCCATGTTGTAGGGCACAGTCCGTAAACCCACCTGTAGATGCACCAATATCTACCATAACAGCATTTGTTAAATCTATGGGAAATAAGTCGATGGCTTTTCCCAACTTTAAGCCACCACGGCTCACATATGGTAACGTATTGCCTCTTACTTCCAAATGTGTATCTACTGATACTTTAGTGCCAGATTTATCCAATCGCTGTGAGCCAGAAAAGATAAGCCCTGCCATAACAGCGGCCTTAGCTTTTTCTCTACTTTCAAATAAGCCACGTTGCACAAGTAGTATATCAAGACGTTCTTTTTGACTCATAAGCGTCTCCTACTGTGTGCGGTCCATTAAATATTGGACTAGCCCTTCGAGTACAGGTGATGTTTGTTTGGAATCATGCAATGCTGTTAATGCGAGATTGGCCACCTCTTGGGCACGTTCTTTAGCGGTATCTAAACCTAAAATAGATACATACGTTGCTTTATGCTGACGCTCATCACTGCCAGGAGTTTTTCCTAATTCTTCTTGTGTGCCTACTACATCTAAGATATCATCAGTAATTTGGAATAATAAACCTAAATGATCTGCATAACGTAGGTATGCTTCTCTTACAACTGTAGGAGCATCCATAATGATTAGACCAATTTCGACAGCTGCACTAAATAAAGCTCCTGTTTTACCTTTGTGAAGAACAACTAATTCTTCCATTGGTAATAATTTTCCTTCTGATTGCAGATCAAAAGCTTGACCACCCACCATTCCGCTAGGTCCTGCACCTTTCGCTAAGACATGAATAATCTGCACCACTTGTTCTGCGGATAACTTTTTGTGTTTGCTCACTAATTCAAACGCATAGGTTAATAATCCATCTCCGGCTAAAATAGCCATACCATCACCATACACACGATGGTTGGTTAGCTTTCCACGACGATAATCATCATTATCCATAGCTGGCAAATCATCATGAATTAAAGAATAGGTATGAATTAATTCAATAGCACATACTACATCTTTATAAGCATCCCAAGATCCATCTAAGGATTCAATAACAGCTTTCGTGATAATAGGTCGAATCCGCTTTCCTCCCATTAACAAGCTGTATTTCATACTTTCATATAATTTAGCATACTCTGTATTCGGTGATTCTAATACAGAGGAAAGATAACTTTCAATGTCTGCCTTACTTTGTTGCAAGTACTCTTTTAACATAATATCCTCAATTCTTTGAAAGATAATAAATTTTTGTATAAATATTCTAACTCTATTATACATAAAAAAACGTACTTTGTCTCCTAATTCGTATCTACTTGTACAGTTTTAATAATTTGTTCTACTTCTTCTTCTACAAGCTGCAATAAATCAGAACATTCTTTAACTAGTGTTAATCCTTCTTTATAGGTTTTTAACAATTCATGCATAGATAAGCTTTCATCATCTAGTTTTTTTACTACTTCTTCTAAGGCAGTATATTTCTTTTCGTAATTTTTTATAGATTTAGCCACGTTGTGTTACCTCCTGTACAGTTGCTTTTACAGAGCCATCTTGAATATGTATATCTAATGTATCACCAATTTTCACATTTTCAATTGTTTGTAATGGAGCCCCATTAATAGCTACTTTAGCAAAACCCTTAATGACTTTAGCTAAAGGATTTTTATTATCCAATTGAGTTGCTAATATAGCTAATTTACGTGATTCATCTTGGGATTTCTTTTGCATGGCATTATGTAAAAGGTGTTCAAAGCGTTGCAATATATTTTTCTGTTGATGCACCAAATTCATGGCAGGTACAGTAATCTTACGATTCGTAATAGAAAACAACTGTTGTTTTTCTTTTTGAATACGATACTGCACTGTGTTGTGAATAAAGTCTAGTTTTTGCTGTACTTCTTCTTGAAGGCCCACCAATGGATAGATAGCTAGCTCAGCGGCATGACTTGGAGTTGCTCCTCTCACATCAGCTACAAAATCACATAATGTATAATCTACTTCATGACCAACCGCAGACACGACCGGTGTTGCACATTGGAATATAGATTCTATTAAGGTTCTATCATTAAAGCACCACAAGTCTTCCATAGAACCACCACCACGACCAACAATAATTAAATCTACATCTGGGTCAGAATCTGCCATAGCTACGCCACGAGCAATGATAGGTCCTGCCGTAGGTCCCTGTACAGGTACATTAAATACCTTGAATGTTACTAATGGATTTCGATGAGATGCTACATGTAAAATATCGTAAATAACTGCTCCTGATGCAGAAGTGACAACACCAATACAACTTGGTACAGGTGGTAAAGGTTGTTTGTGACGTTCATCAAAATACCCTAACGCATATAACTCTTGTTTTAACTTTTCATAGGCAATTTGATAGTCACTTTTAGCGCCAATGCGAATGTCTTCACATATAAAACTTAAACGACCAGTTTTTTCGTAAAAACTAATGTTTCCTCGCACTTGTACTAATAAACCATTTTCAAGGGCACCTTCTAAGCCCCGTTGTTGCACCTTAGAACGCCACATAGCCATATCAATGGACCCTGTATCATCGATGAGAGAAAAATAATAATGTCCTGTACTGTGCCGTTTTACGTTAGAGATAACGCCTTCAACAATACAATTCTTTAAGAGGAATTCTCCCTCTACAGTTTGCTTAATAATTTTATTTATTTCTCCAACGGAGTAAGCATCCATTCTATTCTCCTTCAATAACCTTTGCTCCATAAGCATTACCTGATGCATTATCTGCACTATATTTAGATGATACACATAATACATCTAGATTATGATGGTGTCCCCAATGAACTAAACGATCTTGTAAATAGGTATTAGCCATAACACCACCGGCAGTAACTAAGGTTGTAATATTATATTTTGTTAAAATATACAATAACGCTTTTTCTAGGGAACTCCCAATACAATGGAACACCGAGGCTGCCAAGATTTGTGCATTTTTTGCTGTACTAAACGATTCTCTATCAGTCCAATCTATAGGTTCATGTTGCAATGATTCCCACCACCGTTGTCCAGCACTGTATGGACCACCAAAGCTGATAATAGACTCTTTTACCGATACAGGGAGCACAGAGTCTACATTGTATTTAATACGACGTCCCAATATTTCCATACTTGGACCTGCTGGAAATTTTAATCCCATTAACACACCTAGACGGTCCACCAATTGGCCTCCGGCTATATCATCAGATCCGCCTACAATTTGCACTTTAAAGCCACCTTTATAAATACGTTCACAAAGAATAAATTCCGTAGTTCCACCTGAAAGATGTAAACTTAAAAAAGGCCCTTCTGGAATCTCACCAATTTCACGCAAAGTTGCCCATATATGGTTTTCTTGATGTGAGAAAACATGGACAGGGATTTGTAAACAATGACCTAGTGATTTCGCTGTATTCAGTCCTACTAAGAATGCTGGCATATAAGAGTTTTCTTCTCGTCTTGGAAAACCACTGACACCGATACCTACAATAGGTTTATCTAACATTAAAGACTGAATAAGTTCACCTAAAGCTCGAGTATGTTGGAACACCATTTGTGACTGTTGTAATCCTCGCTTACCATATGGTACTTCTAATAGTTTTCTAACTTCTTGTACTAGTCTACCTTCTTCATCAACAAGAGCACAAGAGGTAGTATAACAGCTAGTATCTATTCCTAAATAATAGGCCATGTTATTGTCTCGATGTAGCTAAATTATGAAGAATAGCATTAATGTATTTATAAGAAGTGGACCCACCAAACTCTTTCGCTAATAGAACAGCTTCATTAATGACAATCTTAGCTGGTGTATCCGCTTGCGGATGTAATAATTCCCAAGCAGCCATGCGCAAAATGGTGAGTTCTACTTTAGGAAAACGTTCCATTTTACGTTTAGGAGAAAATTCTTGTAAAGCTGCATCTAATTGTTCTTTTTCACTACGAACACCTGTAATTAATTGCTCTGCAAATTGATTGGCTTTTCCTTGCAAATGAGTTGTATTTAAAACAGTATTATCAGCCGTCTCTCTTGAAAAAGTATCTGCATAAAGAGTTTCAAATGCATATACTCTCGCTAACCTACGATGATTCATGACTAGGTTCCCTTCTTTCTAAGCCGTCGATGTGCACATCTACACGAACACGGTATAAGTCTAACATATTTCGTAAATCTTGACGCACTTGTTGTTGTATTTGTCGTGCCACCTCTAATGGATTAAATCCACAATATAAACGAAGATATAAATTTATTTCAATGAAAGACTCTCCAAAACTATCTCGTTTATGTTTTACATTCATTCCAGGCCAACTTCTTTGACCAAACTTTTGTGAGATACCGTCTACAACACCATCGAAAAATCGTTTACTCATAGAGTGAATTTCGTTGAATGATGACAATACTCTTGCAGTGACATCTAAAATAACGGAGTCTGTAATTTCTATTTCTAAATGATTTGACATACAAATCCCCTATGATATGGTACTTTCAAAAATAATATCCTGCACATAAATATCAACACTATTCACAGTAGCATCTGCCATAGATACAAGAGCAGTTTTTACCCTCTCTTGTAAACGCAATGCTATGTCTGGAACACGATACCCATAATACACCACAATATGCAGAGATACTTGTAATGCTCCATCTTCTAAGACTTGCACTTTAACACCTTCCATGGCACTTTTTATGCCAAATAAACTGCTTACTGTATCCCCAAATGTTGTACTCATACCTGCAACACCTTTTGTTTCTAGTGCTGTCATGGTAGCAATCATTTCATAAACAGAATTATCGAACTGTATCAGTCCTTCAAAAAAGCGATTATCTTCCATATATTTACCAAAAAAAGCATTTGTCGTCCTACCACAGGCCAACAAATGCTTTTAATTACAATACTATACTAGTTGTTAAAAGATCAAATCTGTGGTTTAAGCACGTTCAATATATTGTCCAGTACGTGTATCTACACGCAATACATCGTCTACTTCGATGAATAAAGGTACTTTTACAACATAACCTGTTTCTAATGTAGCAGGTTTATTACCACCAGTTGCTGTATCGCCACGGATACCAGGATCAGTTTCAACTACGCGTAACTCAACAGCTACAGGTAAGTCGATACCGATGACAATGCCTTGGAAGAACATAATGGATACTTCCATGTTTTCTAATAAGAAGTTTTTAGCATCCCCTAATTGGTCAATTGTTAACTCAATTTGATCATATGTTTCATTGTCCATGAACGTATACGCTCCATCGGACTCATATAAGAAAGCCATACGACGACGATCAACATGAGCTTTTGGTACTTTTTCACCAGCATTGAAAGTACGCTCTACTACAGCACCTGTTTGTAAATTTTTCAATTTAGCACGCACGAAAGCAGCACCTTTACCTGGTTTAACATGTTGAAAGTCAACTACTTGCCATACATTACCGTCTAATTCGACAGTTACGCCTGGACGAAAATCATTACTGGAAATCATTGTAAATCCCTCCATTACACATCTAGTTCTAATAAATCTTTAGGAGTTTTTGTGAGTATTTCACAACCCTCCTTAGTAACTATAACTGTATCTTCAATGCGAAGCCCCATATGACCTGATAAATAAATACCTGGTTCTACTGTGACTACCATATTTTCTGTTAATATATCTTTAGATCTTGGTGATGCTACCGGTAACTCATGGATATCTAAACCTACACCATGACCTGTACCATGCCCAAAATTAGAACCATAACCTTGTTCCTTAATATAGTCTCTACATACTGCATCTACTTCAGCACCGGTAACGCCTTCTTTAATGAAAGCAACACCTCGTTTTTGTGCTTCTAGTACAATAGAATAGAGTTTCTTTTGTTCATCACTAGCTTTACCTAATACTATAGTGCGTGTCATATCAGAGTGATATCCATTATACATAGCACCAAAGTCAAAGGTCACAAAGTCACCTCGCTCCATAACTTTATCACTAGCTACACCATGAGGCATACTAGAACGATAGCCAGATGCTACAATGGTTGTAAAAGATGGCTCTCTGGAACCACGTTGTAACATTTCAGTTTCTAAAATGATACGAGCCTCATTTTCAGTCATCCCCACCTGTAATTTCGGCAACATAGCCGCAAATGATTCATCGGCGATACGAAATGCTTGTCGTAAACACTCTAGCTCGTCCTCTCGTTTAACCATACGCAAACTAGCAAAATCAAAGGATAAAAATTCTGTTTCAAGTAATGTATCACAAACTTTTTGAAATACATCAACACTCATATAATTTCCTTCAAAGCAACATGTGGTTAAAGCAATGTTGGATGAAACTAATATAGTTTTAATTGTATCATACACATCACCCGTATATTGGATGACCTCATACCCTTCACATTGTTCTTTAGCCTGTTCTGTATAACGACTGTCCGTTATCATAAAGGCTTTGTCAGGGGTCACAAATGCCACTCCAGTAGTCCCTGTAAATCCTGCAAAATAATGTAAGTTGATAGGACTAATGAGGATGGCTCCTCCATATGCTTCTTCTGTTAGGAATGCTTGTAAAGCGACTAGTCCATTCATCATCTCGCCTCCTTAAAAAGCATCAACTAATGATACCATATAATGTATAGTTATGACAAATTGAATAGATTCGATTAAACAATTTCTTTTTCTTCCTCTGTTAAATCTATGAATGAGCCTAGTTCTTCAATAAAGTCAAGTGTAATTCTATCGATAGCAATGCGTTGTAAATACGTTACCGTACCACCACAAGCACCAATCATTCGTTTCACTTGATGATATTTTCCTTCATAAATTGTCAACTCACAGGAGTGAATGATTTCACCAGACTCATTCATCACGTCCTCATCGTTGTGAAGAGATATTTGTGCTGATTTACATTCTGTACCATCTCCTAGCACCATGCCTTCTTGGATGCGACGAATGCCTTCCTCGGACAAGGTGCCAGTATATTCAACATAGTAGGTTTTACCAATATTCTTTTTGCCATGAATAATCTTATGAGCCCAAGGTCCATCATTGGTTAATAATAGCAACCCTTCTGTATCTTTATCAAGCCGCCCTACAGGAAATACCTTCAAAGTTTGAAACTCTTCAGGAAGTAACTCCATGATAGTAGGATCTGTAGAATCTTCTACAGCTGTTACATATCCGGCTGGTTTGTGAAATTTGATATAATATTCTAATTGTGCTTGTACAACTTGATCTTGAACCGTAACCACATCTACATCAGGATTGATATGCATGTCTTTTTTCTTAACAATACTATCATTTACCTTTACAAGACCCTGTTTGATTAAATCATGTACTTCTTTTCTCGTACCAAAAGCCTTATGAGCTAAAAACTTATCAATCCTCACCGTAACCACCTTCTCTCACATGAGTATGCGATGTATCATTTAATACACAAATACGATTATAAGGGGATTGGTCACCCCAAAAATCTACTACACTAACGGCTGTATTACCCTGTGCCAAACGCCATAAACAGTTCAACGGAATGCCTGTTAATGCACATAATAATGTACGTATGGTTCCTCCGTGACAAACTACCAATAACCGTTCACCATCCTCCATACGCGCCAGTTCTTCTATCAAACGAGTATAGGCACGTTCCTGCACTATTTCTACTGTCTCCCCATTAGGGATTGATTTTCCTGATGGATCCTCATAGATGGCTTCAATTTGTCCGGGCCACTGTTCATTAATTTCTGAATAGGTTAAACTTTCCCAGTCACCAAAGTTAATTTCACGCAGTGCTTCAGTGAAAGTGGTCGGAATATATCGACCTTTTAAAATTTCTTCAGCCGTAACCCTAGCTCGCACTAAGTCAGAAACGATAGCTCTATCAAAATGAATATCTTGCAATGCATCACCCACATCTACAGCTTGGACCATACCTTTTTCATTTAAAGGTATATCACTGAATCCTTGATGCTTTCCAAAATGGTTCCAATCTGTTTCGCCATGGCGCACAAAATAAATTTGTATCATAGTATCTCCTATTATAATCTAAAATATGATCGTAAAGCGTGTATTAGTTGTTGATTTTGTTCTTTTGTTTTGACAGCCACCCGAAACCAATTAAGGCCTAACCCTGTATAGTGAGAGCAGTCTCGAATTAATATGGATTGATAATATAACTTCTGAATCATATCATCTAAGGAATACTGCTCATCTAGGTGACAAAGCATATAATTCACAGAAGGCTCAATGCACTGTAAAGAGTCCATCAGCATGAGCTCCTTATATAGCCACTTCTTTTCTTCGGTTAGCACTGCTCGAGTCTCTTGTATATAGTCTATATCTTGCAACGCTTTTTCACTATATATTTGCGCTAAATGATTTACAGTCCATGATGGGATTTGAGATTTGATAAAGTTAATAACCATAGGATTTGCCATCATCGCCCCAATCCGTAACCCAGGGACTGCGTAAAACTTAGTTAAAGAATGTACAACAATCACATTGTCATACTCTTTCACATAGTTTCGCATAGAATAGGCATCCCCTAAAAAATCAACAAAAGACTCATCAAAAACTAGATAATGGCCGTTTTTTTTGCATACTTCAAATAATTCACGACTTTCATATTTCCACAAGGTTCCACACGGATTATTGGGGTTTCCAATAAATACTAAATAATTCTGAGATTTATTTAAATCATGTAACATTTGTTCCAAGGGATAAGAAAAGTTAAATGTATCCGCATCAAAATATAATTCATATTCTATGACTGGTAATCCACAAGAATGAGCACCATGACTATACTCTGAAAATCCTGGAGCTGGCACATATACAGCTTCTATATTTGGCAATCGGCATATGGCATAGATTAATTCAGCCGCACCATTACCAAAAGCGATGCATTCCTTTGGCATATCCCACAATTCGGACGTGATGGAATAAAGATGAGTCATATCTGGATCTGGATAATGAATGACATCCTGCAATGCGTCCTTCACGGCATCCAAGCCCTTACTACTCATCCCTAATAGGTTAATATTAGCACTAAAATCTAAAATCTGATCTAAGGAAGTATGTAACAGTCGGATCGCTTTATGTACATTACCACCATGTACATTTGTTGTTTTCACCATAATAACCTCTTTTATCGTTCCATGAAAGTAATTCCTTCATTTGTAGTTTCCACTATATCCATGAAGGTAAGATTTGGCAATTCCTGTTTTACCCGTTGTAAGCAGTGTACAATACTTGGTGAGTCCGGGGGAAATAGCAAACCTAATACGGTTCCACTATGGGCAATAATCGTTCCTATAGCATTACACTCTACTCCAATTTGGTGTAATTCATATAAATTTGTCTTATGCAAAATACGTTGATTACCAAAAGAACTAATGGTAGAGGCTTCACCGATAAGTTTCACATTATGCTTATGTATACCTTCTTTAAATTTTGCTAAAGCTTCTACCATCAACTCTTCTTTTTCATCAATTAAAGCATCTAAGTTCTGTTGATGATTAAACTGTACAGTATCAATGGTGCCTCCTTCGTCAAACATAACGATACGAATTGGTGGGCAAGTTCCCAAATATTCGCAACATGTACCATTTAAATAATCAAACTGCACAATCCCCGGATAAAAAGGTGCATCTGTAGGTTCGATTGATAAACAGATTGAGGCCAATTGTTTCATAGATAATTCGTAACCATGACTTTTAGCAGTAGCCATAGCCACTACACTAATATCTGCACTACTAGACGCCAATCCTTTTCCTTGCAGAATATCAGAATGTAAATATACAGGTTTTGCAACAGCCCTATCGATTCTCAATATATCTAAAACAGTAATATAAGCTTGGTAGGCCTTTGATTGTAAAGAAAGTGAGGAAAGAGGAAGTGCATATTGTACATCACCAATGGCATAAGAGTAGCGATTAATGGGACATGTTACTAGAAATCGTTGTCCCTTTATGGAGCCTTGAATAAATTCTCCACAAGTGCCTGGCGTTCTTACATAAAATGCCAACTCTACTTCCTCCTTTCATTTATATAACACTAACAATAATTGCACCTAAAATAATAAAAACTTCTGATAATTCACACACGAATCCATATGTATCCCCTGTGGTTCCTCCTAAATGTTTTGTTACATAGGAATTAAGGATAAGATTCATAGCTAAGGCGATGGCAAATAGATACACATAGAACCATTCATAAAAGAACACTGGTAATAAGGCCAATATCGTTGCTACCGATGTGGCATGTTTAGGAGCATTATCTGCAAAAAATTTGCCGAGGCCCTCTGGTCTCGCATAAGGAAATTTTTGAATACTAATGACCATAGTATATCGACTCAATATAGGCATACTTACCAAGACCAAAGGAACCACCTGCATTGGCAAGTTAACTAGTAGTTGCCATTTTAAGAGAGTTAAAAATACAAAACCTACGACTCCGTTACTTCCCACACGGCTATCTTTCATAATCTCTAGTTTACGTTCCCGATCACGCCCTGAAAATAAGCCGTCACAGGTATCCATAAATCCATCTGCATGAAGTCCACCAGTAAATAGAAATTCAAAGATTACTAAGATGAGCATCAACAGTGACACAGGAAGATAGGGATTTGCCAAGGCGTACAAAGCCCACATAAAGGCGCCAATGACAAGTCCTACTAAAGGAAAATAGGTAACGGATGCGCCAAAGTCTTCTACTTTCCACTCTGTTTGGTTTACAATTTTTAAGCGTGTTAAAAATTGAAGTCCTACAAGAAATCCTTTCATATTCCACCTACCATTGATTAATTACATATGTACTGACCATTGTTAAGGCAACACCCAAGATAGAAACAGTATACATTAAATAGATAGTTTGATAAATGTGTTTCCCTACCATAGGTGTTATAGGGTCTCCCATATAAGCCCTGAAGGTGATTTTATCATGATACACATTGTGTCCACCTAACCGAATATGTAAAGCCCCTGCTACAGGAGCCTCTGCATAACCTCCATTAGGACTAGGATGTTTATGTGCATCACGTAAAGCTATACGAGTCGCATATTTCCAATCTTTGCCACATAGAAATGAGGCTATCACAAATAAAATGCAAGTAATTCGTGCAGGAATATAATTCACCACATCGTCTAAGCGAGCAGCAAAACGGCCAAAGTATAAATACCGCTCATTTTTATAACCTAACATGGAGTCCATCGTATTAATAGCTCGATATCCAATAGCACCCCAGGGACCTAATAGGACAAACCAAAATAAAGGAGAAATAACACCATCTACTGTATTTTCCGCTACTGTTTCAATCGTAGCACGAGTAATTTCGCTTTCATCAAGTTCACTAGTCTTACGACCTACAATCCATCCCACTTTACGGCGTGCTTCAGATATATCTTGTTTTCTCAACAAATTAGCAATTTCTATGCCTGCCTCTGCTAAACAACGAGGGCTAATGGCAATGTATAGGCACAATAAAGATACTATGAAATAGCCGATGGGATGTATGGTCCCTCCTATAAATAGAAGACCCGTAACAATGATCATCACAGTCATTAAGACTAGTAATACAGTAGATATCCCTAATAGTATTTGATTCCTTGCGTTAGTATTCTTTTTATACAATAGATGTTCATAGAAAGAAATACAATTACCAATTAAAACAACAGGATGGTATTTACTTCTAGGGTCACCCACTAAAGTATCTAACAAAAGAGCCCCTAAAGGAATAAAGTAAAGAAGATGGTGTATAAACCATTCCATTAGTCTTGCTCCCATAATGATTGAATATAATCCATATCTAAATGTTCTTCTACAATCTTAGCTAATCGATTATAGGCAGCTTCTTTATGTTCAAAGTAGCGGAATACAATATCTAATGGCTCTAATCCTTTTTTTGTACGCAATGCATTCAGGATTGAGCGACGTAATCCATCATTATCTAAAATACCGTGAATATATGTGCCCATCACTTGACCATTACTAGTGACAAAACCATCGATCACATCTACTTTAGCATCACTACGCTTTTGAATATGGAAACAACGTTCTCCTGGTCCTACTGGCTGTGTATCTCCCATATGGATTTCATAGCCTATAAGATTTTCACCACTATAGTTAGTACCTAAGAAAGATAAATCCTTTACATCAAAACAAACTTGATGTGTTAATTTTTCAGTTTTCATAGTAGTAGCTGTTGGAAGCAAACCTAAGCCTTTTAATTCAGGAATATCCCCTTCAATCCCTTCTGGATCATAAAGCATTTCTCCCAGCATTTGATTACCGCCGCAAATACCCAATACAGGTACCCCAGCATTTGCTAAGTCGTGGATATCTTTATCATAGCCATGCTCCTGCAAATACGATAAGTCAGCTAATGTGTTTTTAGAGCCTGGTAAAATTACCATATCTGGATGACCAATTGGCTCCCCTTGTTTCACAAAACGAACAGATACATCTGGTTCATAGGCAAGAGCATCAAAGTCTGTAAAGTTGGAAATTTTAGGAGTTTGCATCACCGCAATCGTAATCTCTTTTGATACACCTCTATATTTACTTTCTAATGCTACAGAATCTTCTTCATCAATATCAAGGTTTTCTATCGCCGGTACTACACCTACCACTTTTTTACCTGTTTTTTCTTCAATAAAATCCAATGCAGGTTGTAATAATGTGACATCACCTCTGAATTTATTAATGATAATACCTTTTACTAGATCTCTTTCATCTGGCTCTAATAATTCTAAAGTGCCCACCACAGATGCGATAGCACCACCACGATCAATATCTGCAATAAGCATTACAGGAGCCTTTGCTAACTTGGCAACACGCATGTTTACAATATCATTAGCTTTTAAATTGACTTCCGCAGGGCTACCAGCGCCTTCAATAACAATCATATCGAAATTATCATCAAGATATTGTAAACTTTCTTTTACTTTATCTAAGGCTGTTAAGGAGTATTTTGTATGGTATTCTCTAGCGCTATACACACCTACCGGTTTGCCCATTAATACGACTTGAGAGGACTGATTTCCTGTAGGTTTCAATAGGACAGGATTCATTTGTACAATAGGTTCTAAACCTGCTGCTTCCGCTTGTGCTACTTGGGCTCGACCAATTTCATCCCCTGCTTTCGTAACATAGGAATTTAATGCCATATTTTGTGCTTTAAAAGGTACAGTTTTATATCCCTTATTGTGTAAGATCCGACACATTGCTGTCGCTAAAATACTTTTACCCACATTAGAACTGGTACCTTGAAACATAATTTTTTTAGCCATGGTTACTTACCTCCAATGCTTTTATATCTATTGTCATACCGCTGATTGTCATGTACGCTTCATCAGCCTCTGCAGCTACCAAACGATTGACACGTCCCATAATATCTCTAAAAATACGAGCTAATTGATTCTCTGGCACAATCCCTAAGCCAATTTCATTAGTTACAAAAATAACTGTTTTTTCATTGTCTCCTCTGTACGAGCGAATCACATTGAGTACGGTTTCTACTTCTGAAAGTATCACACGTTCTCTTTGATTAACATCTTCCTGAGAAGTAAATTCACCATCTTGTAATAATAAATTAGTAGTCCACATCGTTAAGCAATCTACTAATACCACGGAGCATTCATCTAATACTTTTAGAATCTCTGCACTAACAGTACAAGGAATTTCATAATTGTTCCAAATCATTTTTCGTCGCTCTTGGTGTAAATGAATACGATGTTTCATCTCCTCATCATAAGCTCGTCCTGTAGCAATATATCCTTTTTGCCCTTCCTTTGACAGTGCTATTGTTTCTGCAAACTCACTTTTGCCACTACGGGCACCACCTGTACAAAATATTATACGATTTTTCATAACATACCTATACAAAGTTGCCCTCTATCAGTTATCATATGTACTATACATTCATTATGAAGGAGACAACTATGGAATTATTAAACTTAGACATCCAATTAATGGCCACTCTATGGGAAAATACATACCGAGCAGTCATTAAAGATCAAAATGGAAATTATGTAGCCTCTGTTCGCATTATCGTAAATGTTCCACTTTCACCAGATCGTTTACCACCGAATGCACCAAAAGCAGATCCACAATTATTTGTATTGGTAGAAGACGCTGTGATGGAATCGGAAGATATCATTCAATTTGAAACCTTATTATCCGTACACATCCGAGAGAAATTTAAAAATGAAATCGATCAGATTTATTTCTTCTATCCAAGCCCTGAAGACGTGTTAAATAAAACTGTAGATATACAAGAAGTACAACATTAATCGCAGTAACTACATACATAGTATTATAGCACATCCAAGAAGATTTAATAGAAATAATCTAAGAGATAGTAAAAGGAGGTACCCTGCATGGAGTACCTCCTTTTATATCATAAACTATTTCACTTCATCTTCTACGCGAGCTAAGATAAATAGCAAGTCGGATAAGCGATTCAAATAGCGAAGATTAGACATATGAATCTCTTCCGTTTCTCCTAACTTCCATAGGTCACGTTCTGCACGACGAACTATGGTACGACCTAAGTGCAAGAAACTGGATGCTTTACTATCGCCTGGTAGAATAAATTTAGATAGTGGCTCTAATTGTTCATCGAACTTGTCGATGATATGCTCTAAATTACTTACATGCTCATCTGTAATAGTAGCTGCTTGGCCTAAGCTAGAGATATCAGCCATAATCATCCATAGTTCTTTTTCAAGTTGCAATAATGTGTCTTGCACTACCTTTTTATCAGAGTACGCACGAGCTACTCCAAGAAAGGCTTGCGCCTCGTCAATGGTTCCGTACGTACAAACACGTTGAGATGCTTTGCTTACACGTTCGCCAGTATATAAACCAGTAGAACCTGCATCGCCTGTTTTCGTGTACACTTTTGCCATAGTATACCTCCTTAACAACTAGAAATCTTACGATCTCTGTAACATAAGATATGCATTGCTTCCTTTATATGCGACTCGCTATATCACGCAAACGTTGAATACGACTTTCTGTAGATGGATGCGTGCTAAATAATTGAGTCATAGTAGAAGAAATTCCACTTAAAGGATTAATGATAAACATGTGTGCTGTAGATGATACACGGCTTTCGCTTTGACCAGGAAGCACACCAAATTTAGCATAATGCTCAATTTTGGCCAATGCAGATGCTAAAGATAATGGCTTACGACTCATCATCGCCCCTTCTTCATCTGCCAAATATTCACGAGAGCGTGAAATAGCCATTTGAATTAAGCTCGCTGCCAAAGGCGCCAAAATAATAGTTCCAAGTAATGCTAAAGGATTAGAATTTTCCTCATCATCACGGCCTCCAAAAATTGCTGCCCATTGTAACATATTCGCCACCATCGCAATAAATCCTGCCATACTTGCTGCGATAGTACTAATTAATGTATCTCTATGCTTCACATGAGAGAGTTCATGAGCCAGTACACCTTCAATTTCATCATCTGTTAAGAGATTCATGATGCCTGTTGTCACTGCTACTGCTGCATGCTCAGGGTCACGACCTGTAGCGAATGCATTAGGTACCTCTGATTCAATAATATACACTTTTGGCATCGGTAACCCAGCATTATGAACTAGCTTTTTTACAATATTAAAGATGGTAGGATTGTTTTGCTCATTAATTTCTCTAGCATCATAAGCCCGTAGTACCATAGACGCGCTATTCCAGTAAGTATAAAAATTTATCCCTAAGGAAATAATAAACATCAATATCATCCCAGAGTGACCGCCTATCATTTGACCAATCACCATCAATAATCCAGATAGTAATGCCAATAAGACCGCTGTTTTTATATTGTTCATGTATTCCTCCTACTTAGATATTTTATAGAATGTATTTGCTTAATTATATCACATATAGTTTAAAAGAATCATGAAGTTTTCTATTCATATTTAATTTTTACAACTTTAGCGCCTTCCCGGTCTGCATGCAGTACGAAACGACGACAATCAATATCGTGATTAATAAAGACAGAACTCATGGCATCTGCCACTGTCACTGCATGTTCTGGAGAACAATAAGCAATTAAGGTAGAGCCTGAACCACTAATAGTTGACCCATAGGCTCCATTCTCCTTAGCTGCTATAAATACATCATCACAATAAGGAATCAAAGTTTTACGATACGGTACATGTAAATAATCCTGTAATGCTACAGACAAATTATCCATACGATTTTGTATCATAGATCCTACAAACAATGTAGCAAATCCTACATTAGCAACGGCTTCTTTATAACTTAATTCTGTTGGTAATACACTTCGTGCGTATGACGTTTCTACAATGACTTCCGGTACTACCACAGCAAATGTTAAATTACTTGGTACATCGATATGGGAATGGTATACCGTATCGTTTCCACCAACAGCACAAACTAAATTTCCCATGATAGCAGGCGCTACATTATCTGGATGCCCTTCCATATCATTGGCAATGAGTAATAATTGGTCCTTGTTCAAAGGTTCTTGCAAATAAGCATTGGCCAATAGTAAACCACCCACAATAGCTGTAGAACTACTACCAAGACCTCTTGATGGTGGAATTTGTGTATTCGAATGAATACGACCATAAATGGGAGCAGCATTTACCTCTTTAAATACTCGTTCCATGGCAATACCCACTAGATTTTGACTATGGTCTTCCTGTTCCAATAAGTCTGCCCCAAATCCTTCAAAAGTATACGTATTGGATGAGGCCTGTTCATCAGGCTCAAAGGTAAATAGATTATACAAATTTAATGCGACTCCTAGACAATCAAATCCAGGACCGCAATTGGCACTCGTAGCCGGTACTTGTACCGTAATAGATTTCATGAACACTCCTTTATTCAACCATGATGCGGATAACACTACCCACTTCTCTAACGACACGTAAATGGTTAAAAGAATCAATTAAATTTTGAATATATGCATGAGGACATTTAGAAGTAATGATCGCTAATGTAGCCGTATCATTATCTGCTTTACGTTGAATCACAGAATGAGCAGAAATGCGTTGTTCTGCTAATTTGGTAGCTACTTTTGCCAATACACCTGTAGAGTTATCCACAGTCATGCGAATGTAATAAGCAGATTCAATTTTGCTAGAACTATACATTGTTTTTTGAGGATAATAGAATTGTTTCATTTCCCCGGTTTTGCCTTGCACCACATTGCGGGCTACTTCCATCACGTCACTTACGATAGAGCTACCTGTTGGTAAACTACCAGCTCCACGACCGTAGAACATGGCATCATCAAAGCCATTGCCACGTAAGAATACAGCATTAAACGAACCCCGCACAGAGGCTAATGGATGTGTGTTGGCAATAAAAGCAGGATGTACATTTAAGGACAAACCTTTTTTTGTTTCTCTCGCAATACCTAATAATTTAATCGTATAACCAAACTCTTTACCAAATTGGATGTCACTAGCATCAATTTTTGTAATTCCTTCACAACTTACATCTTCAAAGAAGATACGTTTATTAAAGGCAATAGAACCTAGTATAGCTAATTTACGTGCTGCGTCATAGCCTTCTACATCAGATGTAGGATCTGCTTCTGCATAGCCCAGCTCTTGTGCTTCTTTTAGGACTTCTTCATAGCCTAATCCATCTTCACTCATCTTAGACAAAATAAAGTTAGTTGTGCCATTTAAAATGCCCATAATTTCAGTAATTTGGTTACTACCAAAAGAATCATATAAGGCGCGGATAATTGGAATCGCCCCTGCCACACTCGCTTCAAAGCGTAAATCCACATGATGTTTTGTAGCTAATTCCATTAAATAAGGGCCAGCCTCTGCTAATAAATCTTTATTCGCAGTCACTACATGTTTGCCTGCAATGATAGCTTCTTCAATACAGGTACGAGCAAAGGTAGTACCACCCATCACTTCCACTACAATATCTATAGATGAATCCTCTAAAATCTCTTTATAATCTGTTACAAATATAGCCGTTGTAGGTAGTGTCACATGACTATATTTATCTGGATTTCTAACATAAATCTTGTCCACAATGACTGGAACATTGATGCGATGTTGAATCACTTCCAAATTTGTGGTCAATAATTCAACAGTACCTTGACCAACAGTACCAAAACCCAATAGGGCAATCTTTACGCCTTGCTTCATTCTCTATCTCCTTAAGCACTAGGCTTGACCAATTAGTTCTACCTTAATAACTCCCTCTAATTGTCGTACTTCGTGCAAAACATCTTCTACTGGTAATGTTAATTCCTTTGTTTCAAAGGAAATATTCACATGTGCTACACCTTGTAGAGGCAAATTCTGATTAATTGTCAATACACTGCCATTATAATCTGCAATGATCCGTAAAATATTAGATAGCATACCAGATTCATTAGAAATCAGTGCATTAATCGACACAATTTTGCCTTGTGAAAGTTCATAAAATGGAAATACATAATCTTTGTATTTATAATAGGCAGAACGACTCAAATCCATTTTTTCAACAGCTTCATTAATCGTTTTGGCCTCTCCTAATTGTAAAATAGATTTTACTTTAATTGTTTTTTTAATCGCTTCTGGTAAAATTACTTCATTCACTAAATAAAATTTGTCTTTCTTGCCTTTCACAGCCATAATTACACCTCTTAACTACTAGTGGAAACGGAACTTGCCATGTGTTGTCCATATAGAGTAAATACAGAGTACATACCGATAAAAAAAGGAACATATTCAGCTACAATCCGCCATGCCACTGCAACTAGCCCCACTGTTCCAATTGGTACAAAGGAGGAAAACAAATACACAAATAATCCTTCAGCAACTCCTGTTCCACCTGGTGTGGGTGCAAAATATAAAATTAAATTTAATAAAATCATGCGATTTAATATTTCAACAATGCTAATATCTGAAGTAAACGCATACATCAAAGCTGGTGCAATAGCATATAAGAATAGCAAGCTCAATGCAGACTCAATAAATACAATAAAAGATTGCATAGGGTTTGCATATAATAAACTAAGTCCCCCATTAAATTCATCCAACTTAATAAGCCATCCTTTGGGGCTTCCTTTTTTCATTATCTTACATATCCACGTTATTAATTGCTTCATAAGTCGCGTTTGTAGCAGATACATTCCCATAAATGTTGAAATCACAACGAAAATTGATATACCTAACAATTGAGCGTTTGTAATATAAGGTACTTCGATAGGTTCTGTTACCAATATGATTGGTAACATGACAATAAGAAATAAAATAGAAAATACAGTCCGCACTAATACGATCGGCGCTGCTTTACCGATAGGCACGTGATAAGACCGCAAGATTAAAGCCTGTGCTACGGCACCACCACTAGCACCAGGTGTAAGCATAGCCATAAAATAATTACCAAATATAACTCGTAAAATGGCAATTAAAGATAAACTATATCCCCCCATACGCACCAATCGTTGTAGACGCAATCCATCAAAGTACATTCCTAACGCAAGAGCTACTATGGCTAACAATAAAGATGTAAGGTTAAATGTACCTAACGTAGCCAATGAATCTAAATCAATTGTAAAATAAATTGTTATACTAGACACAAGTAAGAGCAACAATCCAATCAGGATTCCTCGCTTTACCATGGTGCTCATGAACGGTCTCCTTCAGTCCATTGTCCATAATGGATTAGACTAATATCATGAGTACCAACATATTCTTTTACTCTAGCTGATGTCATGGCATATCGTTCTTCGTCCCAATGATACCCCCAATCATATAAAGATCGAAGTGTATGATTATCTTTACCAGGATGTGTCATAATTTCATGGACTCCTTGTTTTTTAGCAACCTTCTCTAAAATTGCTAATAAAGCATCTTCTGTAAGCTGTCCACCATTCATCATACCCCAGAAATACAAAGGAGATGAAAATCCAAAATCTCGGGATGTGGCATAAGCTTGTTGTGTGATGACTGTAAGTCCTACTTTACCAATCCAACGTCCTAATGAAGACACGCCATTCAATAAAAATGGAGTTTCATCAGGCATACGAATCTTAGTTAATCCATGGCGTTTCATTTGTTCTGCCACCATTGGTAACACCTGTGGCAGTACATGCATATGTTGATGTCCATCCACATGAGTAATCGGTAATCCAGTAGATATTACCTTTTGAAATTGTGCTTCAATTTCTTTTCTCAATTCAGAACCTTTTATTTGCCCTTTGAAGAGACGTTTTATAAATTCTGTATGAGTCATAGGGAATTTTCCATCAATCAGTAAGCTTGGCACTTCTTTAGGATCACAAACTGGTGATAGCCCACCAACCAAGCAAACATGTAATCCAACTCCTAATGTGGGTGTTGTCTTAGCTAATAATATGGCATCCTCAAAATGGTCCCCAGATGCCAATAAAGACGTACTTGTTACTATTCCTTGTTGATGACTTTCTAAGATTCCTTCATTAATAAGAGGATGTAAACCGAAGTCATCTGCATTCACAATTAGACGTTTCATAGTTACCTTCCTGTACGCACTAAATGGATAATTGTATTATTATTTTACCAAAATTATTGTTGTTTGGATAGACAAAATTTTCTTTCTTGTACTTTATACATGCACAAAGCTCCTGCTATAGCAACATTTAAAGATTCCATGGGACCATACATAGGGATTGAAATTCTTTGTGTAACTATCTGTGATATATTTTCTGATATACCATTGGCTTCATTTCCTAAAGCAATCATAGTTGCCCCTTCATAACTAGGTTGTCCATAGTCAACACTATCTTCCAACACAGTTCCATACAGTTTGATTCCTGATTCTTTGAGTTTAATGATATTTTCCGTAGTAACATTTATATAAATCGGTAATTTACATAACCCACTCATAGTACTGCGCACTGTTTTTTCATTGTATATATCAACAGTATTAGGAGTTAAAAACATTGCCTCCACCCCAGCACCTACAGCAGTTCGTATTAAAGTTCCTAAATTACCTGGATCTTGTACCCCATCAATAAGTACATACAGAGCATTCGCTTTTACTCGAAAATCTTCTAATCGTCGTATTTTTTGGCATACAACAGCAATGACACCTTGCCCATGAACAGTTGTTTCAATCCCTTTCCATAGGCTTTCTGAAAAGGAAAATACCTGAACTTCATAGATTTCACATAAGGATAGCAATGCATCTAACTGTTCCTGTTTTATGGATTCTGTATTGACGATGACATACCGTACCGTACCAGTAGGCAGCATATCCATGACTGTACGATATCCTTCAGCTACAAATTCCTGATGCATAGTACGATATTTTCTCTTATATAATTGCACAATGTGCTTAATTTTTTTATTATCTCGTGAAGTAATCTCTTCCATATGACCCTTTCCTTATGCATTCCATAATTGATAAAACAAACCTTTTTGAGAAAGTACTTCCTCTAATCCGCCTTGTTCTACAACTTCACCATCAGATATGACAATAATTTTTGTAGCATCGCGTAAGGTTGATAAACGGTGTGCTATGGCTATGATTGTTTTTTCACCTTTCATATCTGCAATCGATTGTTGCAGTAATTCTTCTGTGTGACTATCTATATTCGAAGTAGCCTCATCGAATACTAATAATGACTTATTTTGTACCAAGGTTCTAGCCAATGACAATAGCTGACGCTGCCCCTGTGAAAGCAAGGATCCTAAGTACCCAACTGGGGTTTTATATCCTGCTTCCAAACGACGTATAGAGCTATCCAAATGAGCTCGTTTAACAGCTTCTTTAACCATTTCTTCTGTAATAGAACTATCAAATAAGGAAATATTCTCTTCTACAGAACCTTTAAATAAATGAGGGTCTTGAAATACATAGCCCATAGATTGGCGTATAATTCTTGGGTCTAACCTACTTAAATCGTGTCCATTAATTCGAATGTATCCTTTGGTAGGGCGTTCAAAACCAAGTAATAATTGCATCATCGTAGACTTACCGCCACCGGATGGACCTGCTATTCCTAAAAATTCCCCCTCCTGTAAAGACCAATTAATATCTTTCAGTACGTAATTTTCTGTTCCATCATAGGAGAAATAGACATGATCAAACTCGATAGAATGGATCGCAGAAAATTCTTTTGGTATTGCAAGATTCTTTTCTATTTTCTTCGTTTCATTTTCTAACATTGGTAAAATACGTTCTGCTCCTGCTAAAGCAGACTGTAGATTCCCATATTTTTCTGCAATTTCCTTAATCGGTTCAAAAATGCGATTAATATATTGTAAGAATGCAAATACTGTGCCCGCTTCAGTTATGGAATCAAAATACCCAGTCACAGTAAAAATAGCAATCAGAGCGACAAAAAATAAACCATCCACAATAGGCCTAAAAATAGCAAATGTTTTTACCTCGAATAAACCTGCTTTTAAAAACTCTCGACTTACCTTATCGTAACTTTTTTCCATGATAATTTCACCTACATAGGTTTTAATCATCAAAATAGCATTCAACATTTCCTGCACAGATGCATTGGATGCAGCTACTTTACTACGAACACCTCTGAAAGCCTTTCTAGCATATTTACGATAGATAAAAATAACCCCAGTGAAAACAGGTACTAATAATAATATTATGGTAGCCAAAGTAGTATCAATGAGAAACATAAACACCAAAATACCAACAATCTGAAAGATACTACTACTTATTTTTACGAGGACCTCTGTATATAAGGTGCGAATCGATTCTGTATCGTTGGTAACTCGTGTCACTAGATTTCCTACAGGATATGCTGTAAACTCTCTAGGACTCATAGTTAATATATTTTCAAAGATTTTATTTCTAATATCATAGATGATACGTTGTCCAAAACTTTGTAATGCATAGTTTTCTATACCTAGTGCAACCATTCCAAATAAGATTAATCCTATATAGGCTACTGCATAATTCGTTATGAGGCCCATGTCTTTCGTTGCCACACCTACATCGATAAATTCTTTCATGATGACCGGGCGTATAAGCTGTACACCTAGTACTAAAATCAACATACAAATGCCAAGACACAGATAAGCAATGTAAGGTTTGATAAATGTGCATAAATGCAATAGCACATGATAATCTGTTTTTTGTTTAGTTTTCATTGCTATCTCCTTGTTTTTGCAACATCACCAACTCATGATACATACCTTTTTGTTGTAATAATTCTGCATGTGTACCAGATTCAACAATATGACCCTCGTGAAACACATAAATACAATCTGCATCTTCTAAAGCCTCTAAGCGTTGGGAAATACATACAATAGTTTGTTCTGCCTTAGATCGCAATGTTTTTAAAATATGATATAAACTATGAGCATCTAACGCTGAGAAAGCATCATCTAGCAACAGGTAGGGAGCATCCTTGTAGAATGCACGTGCTAAAGAAATCCGCTGGCGTTGTCCTCCCGATACATCGGATCCACCCTCTTCTAAGTTGTCATGTTTGCGTGCACCTTCAATGCGTTCCTCTAAATCTCTGAACAACCCCGCTCGTTGAGCCGCCTCTTCGATGGTTATTCTTGAACCTTCATCACTTGTATAACCAAATTGAATATTATCTCGGATGGATACACTTAGTAAAGAAGGAGTAGATGGTGCATAAGCAATACTGTGTCGTATTGTACTGAGCGGAATATCTTGAATATCCCTAGAACCGAAATAGATACTATGTTTAGGGGCATGCTGAATATCCAATAATAATTTAAATAAAGTAGATTTTCCTGAGCCAGGACCACCAACGATACCAATAAAGGATCCTTTCGGAATATGCATAGTTACATCTTCTAAAATTGCTTCCTTACTAGCAGGATAGGTAAAATTTAACCCTTGAATATGTATATCTTCTAGTGGTAAGCACCCTACTCTTTCTTGTATTTCTTCCTGAGGAAGTTCAAAGAACTCTTCCATCCGTTCCAATGAAGCAACCCCTTTTTGTAAGACTGTTGTTAAAGATCCAATCGCCATAATAGGGCCAATAACAAGCATGACATATCCATTAAGTGCTACAAATTCTCCTACTGTTAATTCCCCGTTGATAATTGCTTGTCCACTCACATACATATTAAGAGCATAACAAATAAAAGGTGCCATATATGTCAATGGAGTCAATAAGGAATCGATACGCACCACATCTAGATTGTTTTCATAGTTTGTTTTGTTCACATTTGTAAACCGTTTCCAACTTGTATGTTCTTTATTAAATGCACGGATTACCGCCATACCCAAAAATAGCTCTTGTGTATATTCCGTCACATCACTATAAGAACTTTGTGCTTTCTTTTGACGGATACGCAGATGTTTTGAAAGTTTCAACATACTATATACAATGAATGGCATCGGCAATATAGTTACAACAGCTAACCATAAAGACATCTTTTGAACGAGGATACAAAATGCAATGACCCCAAAAAATAAGGCATCCACAAATAACATAACTCCTAATCCCAGAGACACACGTAATGAAGTGACATCATTTGTCATGAGTGCCATAACCTTCCCTGGACCATGCTCATCATAATAGGACGTAGGAATCCGTAAAGCATGTTGAAATAACTCTCGACGTAAATAAAACTCGAAGTTACGGATAGACCCCAAGAGCATGTGCCGAGAAATGAATTTTAACACAGTAATAACAATACCTAATAGGACAAATAACCAAACATACTGCCAAATTCCATCTTTTCCAGCATATAATGTATTAATAGCTTCCCCCATCCAAGAAGGAACCAATAATAATAATCCATTAATTGTAAGAAGCAAAATGATACCAATGATATATTTATAGGAATGTTCTTTAAAAAAGTATCGGAATAAGTGAAAACCTTTCATAAGTGCCTCGATTCTTATTTAGTTTCGATTTTTTTCGATAAAGTTTATTTACTAATTTTATTGTACCATGTTATAATGTCATTATACAAAAGATATTATTCCGCATTTTAAGGAGGAACATACAATGGAAAAACGTACAGGTGTAGTAACATTTGCAGGTAACCCAATCGCTTTATTAGGTAAAGAAGTAAAAGTAGGTGACAAAGCTCCAGCTTTTACTCTATTAGACAATGGGTTAGGTGAAAAAACATTAGCTGATTATGCTGGTAAAGTAAAAGTTATCTCCGTAGTGCCATCTTTGGATACTGGCGTATGTGATGCGCAAACTCGTTGGTTCAATCAAAACGTGTCTAAATTAGGAGACAACGTTGTTGTCCTAACCGTATCCGTAGATTTACCATTTGCTCAAAAACGTTGGTGCGGAGCTGCTGGTATCGACCAAGTAGAAACTCTATCTGATCACCGCGATCTTTCTTTTGGTGAAAACTATGGCTTCGTTCTTGAAGGCTTACGTTTATTATCCCGTGGTATTGTTGTCATCGACAAAGACGACGTAGTTCGTTATGTAGAATACGTACCAGAAGTAACATCTGCTGTTAACTTCGACGCAGCTGAAGCCGCTACTAAAGCGTTAGTGTAATTACTAATAACTGAACAGATAAGGGTGCAGTGATTCGTCACTCCATCCTTTTTTTATTGGAAAGGTACTTATGAATTATTTTTTACAACAAGTGTCTACATTTTTTCAGTGGGTGCTAAACTTCACTTTATTTTCCATTGGCATTGTATTAACCGTAGCTGTTTTGAATACAGCATTTTATATCGTGACACTCATACCAGGTTTATTTACAACTGATGTAGCATATATTACATTTTTAGAAGAAATTATTAACTTCTTTTTATTTTTTGAGTTTTTATCACTAGTGGTAAAATATTTTAAAAATAATTTCCACTTCCCTCTTCGTTATTTTATCTATATTGGTATAACCGCCATTATTCGGTTGATTATAGTGTCTCATGAGTCTGCTATAGATTTATTTTTATGGTCATCAGCTATTTTAACGTTAGTTGTTAGTTTAGTCTTAGTTGTACGATATGGTAAAGAGCCTAATACTGACGAAAGCTTATAAGCTATCTCATTAATTATATTAGGTATAGCATCAATAGCTCTGTTCTCTCGTTAATTATATTGACGTTATAGAACCAAAACATACAAAAAAGGACTGTTCACGATTTCGTGTTCAGTCCTTTTTCATAGAAAATTATATGATGCTGCTAGATTCACGTAACTCCTCTTTTACAGAGTGGCATATTCGTGGCAACTGTCAAACATTGTGTTACGTATGAGATCCTATTGGATAATACTCTATAGATATCTATTATAGAATATTACGAGCATATTCTGCATATAACGCTTCTAATTCAAGTACTTTTTCATTCATTTCGACTTGTAATGTAGACGCTGTATCATAGTCACCTTTTGTTAAAGCATCAGTAATACGTGTAAATAAAGATTTATTTTCTGCATTATCTTTTGCTAGGTAAATGCGCAATGCATTCACTCTATTCCAATTAGCACTATCAAAGGCATCCGCTGCATCATGGATGGATTGTAAGGAACGTACTAATTGAATATTAGCCGGTACAATACGATTCGCTAATTCTAATTTCCAACGATTCAATACACCAGCCATGAAAGAATCCATCAACTCTTTATCAAATGCTCCGCCTAATGTTAAAGATGCTACTTTATCTGGATTGTTCGTATAGCCTTGGATATTTTCCCACACAGTAGCAGGTGCTTTACCGAATTTACGATCTCGTTCTTCTGCTGTGAAATCATCAAATACATCAACTTCAGAGCGATATTCACGAGATGCATCTAAATAATCAGCTGCTTCCCCTTCTTTTTTGGATAATTCTGCCAAAATTTCTTCTGGTGCTTTACCAGATGTGATAACATATTTCATTCCGTCAAATGCAGATAAATAAATCAATGCTAAAGCTGTGTAAGTATTTGTATATGGGTTTGGAGAACGTAATTCAAAGCGAGTAGCCATTGGTGTATCTACATCTCGAATTAATCCACAAAGGATAGTACGGTTACGACTTGGTAGAGATGGATCTGTACCAAGGGATGTTACGATACAAACAGGTGCTTCGAATCCAGGTTTTAGACGGTTCAAGGAGTCTGTTGTGGAAGAAATAAATGGATTGATAGCTTCATAGTGTTTCAATAGGCCCATGATAGCACCATAAGCTAATGGACTTGCATGTTCCTTACTTAAATCAGCTGGTGAGAACAAATTATACACTTTGCCATTTTTCATTTTTACCATCACACCAAAATGTGTATGTTCACCAGAACCTGCTACACCGATGATAGGTTTCGCATTAAAAGTAACATCTAAGCCATTTTCACGGAATACTTCTCGAACGATGATACGAGCTTGTAACTCATTATCTGCAGTTTGTAATGGGTTATTGGTATATTTCCAGTCAATTTCTAATTGTTCTAATACCCAGTCCACATTACCCTCATCATCAAGTTTTGCTTTTACGCCTCCAACTTCTTTGTGGCCCATTTCTGCATGTAATCCATATTTATCTAGTAAGGATACTGCTTGTTCTAGAGCTGTACGAACAGAACCATGTGTACGTTGCCAATATTGTTCTTGTAATTTTTGGGATACAGATAATGCTTTTACATCAACGTTTTTAGATGGTGTTTTTACCCAGAATTCTAACTCAGTGGCGGATGTAAAAATAACGTCAGCGATTTCATTAGCATCGATAAACTCCATGCCTTTCACTTGATTCGCTTGTAAAAGTTTCATTAATTCTTCTTTTACAAATTCACAACTACGTTTTAAAATAGAACGAGAATCTACATAGCGCTCACAATGCTTCAAGAAGGCTGGAATACGAAGGGTACCTGTTGGTTTACCTGTCTTTTCATCAATATGTTCATAGTTATAATCAACAAACCAATTCACACTTGGGTCACCCCACATATCTACACGAGCATTATTCAATGTAGCAATATTTGTTAATACAACAGAGGAACCATCTGTTTGTACTGCACGACCTTCAAAGAAAGATTCATAATCATCAAAAAATTGCTCCATTGGAATTTTTTCATCTGTATCATTACCTGCCAAATCAACACCGACTAAGGATACAAAACGAATTTCTGGATGTTGTTCTAGTAAGGCAAGAACACCTTCTTTACCATATTGACCTGCTGGAATGTAATATAATAATTCTTTGCTCATGATAAACCTCCTCATAATAAACAAAAAGACTCCAAGAAACAATGTTTCTTAGAGTCCTCATTGACTTAGTATTATATTATGTGATTATAGTAACACAATCAATTAAGTCTGTCAACTTATTAGTTGACTTTAGCAAGTTCTTCTTTGACAATAGCATTGACTAACTTGCCATCTGCACAGCCCTTAGTCTTTGGTATTACCAATGGCATAAGGTCACCCATCTTAATCGGTGCAGTCAGAGTGGAAATCGCTTCTACCACAATGTGACGAATTTCTTTTTCACTTAATTGGGCAGGCAAATATTTTGCTAATACTTCCATCTCAGCTTTTACTTGAGCAACCAAGTCATCACGATGACCTTTCTCAAATTCAGCTAAAGAATCTTGACGAATTTTCATCTCTTTCGCTAAAATGGCGATAACATCAGAATCTTCTAATTCAATTTTCTTATCGATTTCTGTATTTTTTATGGCGCTATTTACCATGCGAATGACTGAAAGTACAACTTTACCCGCTTCGCGAGCTTTCATCGCTTCTTTCATATCTGTTTTAAGCTGATCTTTTAAGGACATGTTGTACCTCCAAGATTGACTTACGCTTTGAATTTGCGTTTTCTTGCTGCTTCAGATTTTTTCTTTCTTTTTACGCTTGGTTTTTCGTAATGTTCGCGTTTGCGTACTTCAGATAAAACACCTGCTTTTTGGCAGGAGCGTTTAAAACGACGAAGTGCACTTTCAAGCGATTCATTTTTACCGACTTTAATTTCTGACATCTATATCCCCCCCTCCAAAACGTATAATGGAAGTGCAGGTAATTTATATACGCACATACAGATATTATAAGCAGTTGACATATATTTGTCAAGCCTATTCCCCTATAGTTTCTAGGAATTTATCTTATAATTTAATTTCCATACCAATGCGATACATACGACCATCAATATATAAATCATGTACTTCACGGTTTAACAAGTTATCTATTCCCACATAGGCAGATAATCCATTATTCCATTTTTTATTGATACTAAAGTTCAACGTATTAAAAGAATATTCATTATAGCTACTAGTACCGCGATTTCGCGCTTCCTCAAAACCATATTTATGTGTAAAGCTATTCCATAATATAGCACTATATCCATTGGATTTATGGTCATCATAGATGAGCTGTAAGGTACTCACAGACCGTGGACGATTACTTAAACGTTCATTGGTGCTCATATCCTTAGCATCCACTAAATTATAAGTACCTTTTACCATGAATCGATTTGTGAATTTGTGACCTATGCTTAGTTCCATACCTTGAATTTTTGCTTTCCCTATATTGTAATATTGATGACGTTGTGCCACACCAGGTACATCAGATTCTATCTGTTTAGTATCTATTAGATTGCTTACTCGTGTATGATAATACGATGCTTTTCCAAATGTTTTACCACGTTCTGCTTCTAAAGCTATATCAAACGACGTAGACGTTTCAGGCTTTAAATTTGGATTTCCTATAATATTCAATACACCCATAGGTGTCGTATGGAACATATTTAAGTACAATTCTGAAATACTTGGAGCTTTATATCCTTTTCCAAAGTTAAATTTCACCCGTGTATGTATATCAAATTCATAGACTACTCCCAATTTTGGTGTAATATTATGCCCAAATTGACTGTTGTTTTCATACCGAATTGCCGATGTTAATGAAAGTTTTAGAATCGGTCGCCATAAATCTTCTACAAATGTGGCCCAAGAATCATAATGAAACTTTTTACTTTGCTTCATTTTGTGGACATCCAATCCGCCTAGGCGAGTGCCTTCATAGATAACACGTCGGTACTCTCCGCCAAACATTACATCATGATGATCTCCTACATACATTGTGTCCTTTCCTTCGAGAACAATGTTTTTGTATGTAGCAGTATCATTATCAGTAGCCGGATACAAAGATTGGTAATCAAACTTCAATGGTGTTGGTGGTTTTGGTGGTTTGCTTGGCATCATTACATTAATAACACCCTCAGGTAGAGTCCGATCATCTATCATTAAATAGGATTTATCTAATTGACTATAATAAGTTCCTATTTCATAATTATTTCTATTTGTTCTACCACTGTAGGTAATACCTGTTTGTATACTCTTATTATTAAAATATTCTGTTTTATTTAAATTGACAGGTACCATTCTTGAATCTGCCGCAAAGACCATTCCACTTTTGTGAAATACAGTAGCATATTTATCAGCATTATCAGTGTGTAGCTTTTCTTTAAAATAACTGAAATCTACTTTAATTGTATTTAGGTTAGGATTTTTAAAATCATACATAACACTACTATTATAGGATTGTTTTTGACCATACATGATACGACGATATCCTTCTGTATAGCCTGTTAACTGTTTTGTTCTCGTATTGAAAGTCTTTTCTGACATATGTCGATTGATAGGCCGTTCTTTCGTCACATTCATATTGAAGCTTGCATTCCAACGACCTTGGTTTCCACTGCTCAATGCATAATATGCTTGTTCGTGCTTAGTACCACTAGATACACCCAAAGATTGTAACATATCGGTAGTATCGGTAGGCTGCTTCGTAATAATATTAATGATACCACCCATAGCATCTGATCCATATAAAGCAGAAGAAGGTCCACGAACAATTTCAATGCGATTCACTTGGTCTAAATTAATGCGGCGCAGCGTGTATACATTTGTCGTATTAGATGCGTCTTCACCGGCTAAACGACGGCCGTTTACGAGCACAAGAGAGTGGCGTGATTCCATACCACGAATCATCACCTGATTACCAGTCATACCTGCTTCTGATAAATTAATATTTTCCACCAATTGTAGAGCACTTTCTACCGTATCTGCTCCTAAACGTTTCATATCATCTTGCGTAATTAATTGTACAGCTGCAGAACTATTCCTAATAGTTTCTGCTTGTTTCGAAGCCGTAACAACCGCCATATAATTATCACTTGCCTCCATTGCATGTGTCACATATATAGGCGCTAATAAAGTGCTGAAAATAGCTCCGCATAAGGATGCTTTTAAAAGTGTATTCATGACATAACCTCCTAAAAATTATTCATATAATGCTTTGTACATTAATTCGAGAGTTTGAGTAATCCGTGTACCAGGATTTAAGGCAAATAAACCACCTGGAACATAGTGAATCTGATCTGTTTTCACCGCTTGCACATGTTGCCACGCTGGGTTTGATTGCATTTCTTTCACAAAGGACTCTTTGATCGATGGATCAGGATACATGACCACAAAAATAATACGTTCAGGATTCTGCTCTTGAATGAACTCTAAACTTAATGGTACATAAGGAGCATCCCCTCCTATATACTTACCAATATTATTAGCCCCTAAACTATCTAATAATTTACCGCTAAAAGAACGGTCAGTACTTACATTCAGATTACCTGGCGTTCCTAGTAATAACAAGGTTTTAGGATGTGGCTTATCCTTTATTTTCCCTTGATAGTCTGAAAATACAGTATTAATTTTCTCTATTTGCACCTTGCTTATATCTGGATGGTTCGTTAGCTCGCCGAATAGTTGCAAGGACCGATTGACATCTTCAAAGGAATCTAAATCATTAATATACAAAGGAATGTTCGCCGATGTTAAAGCCTCCCGAAGTTTTATATGATTTGCTATATTCATACCAATCACCAAATCTGGATGTAGACTAATAATCTTTTCTACATCAGGATTGTATGTGTTCCCTACAGAGGGAATGTCTTTTACCTTTTCTTGTAACTCTCCTGTCAAAGAGGCCGCATCCATGCGCCCCACAATGGTTCCTTCTACAGCCAAATACATATCAATATTGGCTGTATTTAAGATTACAACCCGTTTGGGATGACTTGGCATGGTCACAGAAGTTCCCGTCCTGTCAATTTCGGTTCTTGTTGCCGCCTCTTGTGTCACTACTGTTGGCGTATCAGCAGTCCAAGAGCATCCTGATAGCACCATCAAACTGTATAGAACAGAGGTACAAGCTACTGCATTCCACAATCGCATCAGTTTCCTCCTAATAAAAAAATCCACTTTCCCTAAGGAAAATGGAACTTATCCGAACACTATATATTGAGGACTTACTCATTGGTTACTTTAAATTTACACTATGTTAAATCAATTTATTCTATAGTAATATAAATGAAATTTTTTGTCAATTGAAAGAGGGGTCAAAAGACCCCTCTTATACATGCCATACCTATAGCTATTATAAGGAAGACACATATATTGATGATTCTATCATCTATATATGGTAGTAGATATTAATTACTTTTACCTACGAATACCTGTATAGATTCATACACCGGCTCAACAATAGATTTTCCACTAAAATCAAGAACACCATATTTACCATGTTGTTTATAAACTACGCTTTCTAAAGTAGCGGTATCTACCTTAGATGTGTCCGATGGTAATTGCAATAGACTTTCGCCTGTTAATGGATTGACAAGATATGTATTATTTCCCCGTTTACCAATTAATCCACTATAAACACCATAGAATGGTTTAGGTGCCGTGATGGAATCATAACTTTCACCAATTTCACGGAATGTATCTAATGAAATCATTCGATAAGAAGACCCAGACTTACCTACCAGTACCGTAGGCGCTACCACTTCTAATTTTGAATACGCAAATGAAAGCACAGTACTATTATCTTGACGCTTTACACCCCAACGTCCTTCTTCATCTTGTAAAAGAAAGGCTCCTAGTTCTGGCATATATGTAATATTTTTATAAACCATTGGGAATACTTCAACACCGTCTTTGGTATACAATCCAAAACGTCCATCTTTATATGTCATAATCCCGGCTTCAGTTAATGGACTGACCATCTGATTTTTGGAAGAAATGACTTCTTTTCCCGTTTTGTCAATATATCCACGTTTTAATTTAGACGTTGTCCAAGCATAATCAGTTTCACCATAGGTTGCTTGATGATAGAATGCACCTTTCACTAAAGCTGCTGTTAATGTATTAAAGATGCCCCCAAAGTTTAATCCATGCGCTTTTCGTGTCACCCGAGCTAAGCCATTTTGATACGGTTCAACGCCATCATAATCTTTGATGGAAAATAATTTCTTCCCACTTTCATCAATAGCTACCCTTTGTTTATTCCCTAATAATACAAAGGCAATTCCTTCACTGAAAGGAGCTAATACACGTTGAATGCGCTCACCTTCCACTTGCTGTGGCATTGGTATGTTACGAGTTTGTGCACCTTCTGTTTGAGATATAATTTTCAAAGCCCTAGATGTCTCTACCTGATTGCCTTCATCATCAAAATATAAGATAGATCCATCTGTTTGATACCCAGAAATAAGTCCTGTATTTTGATTCCACACTAAAGATGTAAATATCTCATCAGATTTATATTCTCCAGTTCTAGCATTGAATATAGCTACTAGTTTATTCGTTGTGCCTACACTATGCAAGTCACCATACAATTCTTTATCAAGTTTAAATGGTTTATGATGTAACATTTGACCTTGCAGATTATAATAGGTAGTTGCTTCCCCTTTCATGGAATAGATTAATCCTGTAGGTGATACTTCAACATGCTTTGTTGGCATCACAATGGAAGAACCAGTGTTTACTGTTTCTAATACGGTTTTACCTGCCTCTTCATATAGTACAATACCTAACTTTCCCGTAGTATCTAAACTACCTATATGTAACTCCTTTTTAGGTCCCATTACAGGTTGTCCATCCGAGGATAGAATAATATTACCATCTTTCGACTTACCAATATAGTAGTAGGGTGCATGGCTAAGTTGTTCCATTTGTGATTGCACATGACTTACACTGTTTGCTTGTTCTGCCACTGTATAAGTCTTGTCAGGATACTCAATATGCTTACTAAAAGCGCCTAATACAAACCCCCTTCCTCCATAGTATCCACGCATATATTCCATCCCCCGATAGTAGCCTACCCCGTGATAACCAACGCCTCCAGATACATGTGTTTCTGCTTGTACTATAAACGGTGTCATCATAGTAGATACACTTGCTAGCATAAGTCCTAGTGCTATTTTCTTACATACTTTCATAAGAGCTCCTACTGCGCTTGAAATACAGTTTGTGCTTGGGCAATTTCATAACGCAATTTTTCTTCATCAATGGTGAGTAGTTCTTTATCTTTCATTACTAATTTACCACCCACAAGAACGGTATTCGCATCTGATGAATTGGCCGCATACACTAAGGATGCTACATCATTATACCGTGGTTGCCAATGTAATCCTGATGTATCATAAAGCACAATATCTGCACGATATCCTACATCTAATACACCAAGATCATCATAATCTAATGCTTTAGCACCCATCACAGTTCCTAAATCCCATGCCGTTTGAGCAGGTATAGCCAATGGATCGTATAAACGAGCTTTATGTAGCATAGCTGCCAAACGCACTTCTTCTAGCATATCTGCATTATTGTTACTAGCCGAACCATCTGTGCCTAAGCCTACCACAATTCCTTTGGCAAGCATTTCTGGCACTGGTGCAATGCCACTGGCTAATTTTAAGTTAGATTGTGGATTATGTGCTACGCGAACGGATTTTTCTTTCATAATATCCATATCCTCATCCGTTACATGTACACAGTGAGCCGCCAAACAACCTAAATCAAATAAGCCTAAGTCATTCATATGCGCAATAGGAGTTTTGCCAGTAGCTTTTATAACATTTTCCACTTCTCCTTTTGTTTCACTTAAATGCATATGAACTTGTGCTCCTAAATCATGACCTAATTGAACTACTCGTTCTAAATACGTATCAGGACATGTATATGGTGCATGAGGTCCCAGCATCACTTTAATTTGATTTTGGTTATACCCATGATATGTTTCAAATAATTCTTTACTTTCTACTAGTGCTTGTTCTGCTGTAGGTGCTACACCGGCCATACCACGTGATAAAACAGCACGAATACCTGTTTCTTTAATAGCTTCAGCAGTTTGATCCATAAAAAAATACATATCACTAAAACAAGTTGTACCAGAACGGAACATTTCTGCAATACCTAGCTGTGTACCCCAATATGCCAAGTGATTATTCAATTTAGCTTCCGCTGGCCAAATGGCGGTTTGTAACCAATCCATTAACTCTAAATCATCAGCATAATTACGTAATAATCCCATAGCAATGTGAGTATGTGTATTTACCATTCCTGGTGTCGCCAGCATACCTTTACCATCAATCACTTCTTTTGCTTGAGGTACAGCATCATTAGAAACAAATTCTTTAATATAGCCATTTTCAACAACAATAGCAGTATCTCGTAAAATTGTATTTCCTTGTAACACATCTACATGTGTGATAATAACATCAACCATGTTCAACTCCTATTTCATTTTCTTTTTTTGTAAATCACGAATACTAGTATTGAAAGGAGGTCGTAATACCCCTTCTTCTGTGATAATAGCTGTCACTAAGTCATGAGGTGTGACATCAAAAGCCGGATTTAATACTTCAATACCTTGCGGTGCAGAAGGCACGCCTTGGAATTGCAGTACCTCTAGGGGATTACGCATTTCAATAGGAATATGTGCTCCTTGCTCCATAGAAAAATCGAACGTACTATATGGCGCCGCTACATAAAATGGAATATTATGATGTTTAGCCAATACGGCTACACTATAGGTACCAATTTTATTAGCCACATCACCTTCTAAAGTAATACGGTCAGCCCCTACAATCACAGCATCAATAAGACCTTGTTGCATGGCATACCCAGCCATATTGTCAGTTTGTAATGTCACAGGAATGCCATCTTCGTGAAGTTCAAAGGCCGTTAACCGAGAGCCTTGCAATAATGGTCTTGTTTCATCTGCATAGACACGATCTAGCTTACCTTGTGCGTGAACTTCACGAATCACTCCTAAGGCAGTACCTATTCCTGATGTAGCCAACGCTCCAGCATTGCAATGTGTCAAAATACGATAGGATTCTTTATCTTGGAATAAGGTAGCCCCATGTTTTGCCATACTTTCATTTAAGGCAACATCTTCCGTATCAATGGCGATAGCTTCCTTTACAAGAACTGCATCTAGCTCACCAATATCCCCTGTGAAAGTATCTACCACGCGCAATACTCGATCAATAGCCCACATTAAGTTAACCGCTGTCGGTCTAGTTTGACGTAAGGTTTCCGCAAAGGCTCTAAATTCAGACAAAATTTCTGCGCAAGCTCCACCACGATGATAGCTTTCACGGAAGGCAAGGATTAATCCATAGGCAGCTGATACACCAATAGCAGGAGCCCCGCGCACACGTAGCATCTTGATAGCTTCAGCCACTTGTCGCCAGTCAGTACAACGTACATATTCCACAGATGTTGGTAATTTCGTTTGATCTAAGATAATAACTTCTGATCCATTCCATTCAATACTTTTCATACTGTTCCCTCCATAGAAACAAGTAGCATTAATGTGTTTCTTCGATTAATAAAGTTTGTATATCTTCCTTAGAAAAATGATATTTTTCATTGCAATAATGACAAGTTAACTCTGTCACTTCATCTTGGGCTAGTTCTTGTTTATCATGCATCGGTAAACTTGCTAAGCGATCAAAAAATCGTTCTCGACTACACGGACATGCAAAATGAATATGCTCACTATAGACCTCTTGTACAGTAAATCCATCTAAAATACGTTCCATCAAGTGTTCCGCATTAGGATTTACTTTCAAATAATTAGTCACAGCTCCAATGGTTTTCAAATTTGCTTCAATTTTATCAAATGCATCATTCGTTACATCTGGCAAAGCCTGTACTAAAAAACCACCTGCTACAATCGTATGGTAATCTGGATCCACTAGGACACCCAAACTAAGAACGGAACCTACTTGCTCAGACATAGCTAGATAATAGGCTAAATCTTCAGCTACTTCACCGGTTTGGATAGGACTTTGGGAGGTATAGTTTTGACGAAGTTTGGTAAACCGTGTCACTTGAACTTCTCCATTACGACCCACAGCAGCCCCTACATCGAGTTTCCCTTCTCGCAATAATGGTACATCTACATGAGGATGGTCCACATATCCTCGTACAGTATTATTACTAAATGCATCCACATGAACTATGCCTAATGGTCCATCGCCACGCAACCGGATACTTACATTTTCATCATTTTTAAAGTCACTAGCCATTAGCATAGCCCCTGTCATAGTACGACCAAGTGCGGCTGTTGCTACAGGCCACAAATCATGGCGAACTCTCGCCTCTTCTACGGTATCAGTAGTTACGGCAATAGATAGACGCAACCCTTCTGCTGTTGTATAACGTTTAATAAAATCCACGGATATCCTTCTTTCTACATAGATTCCAATAGATTGATCATTTCAATAGCACCCATAGCGCAATCAAAACCTTTGTTACCAGCTTTTGTACCAGCACGTTCGATAGCTTGTTCAATGTTTTCTGTTGTTACTACACCGAACATAACAGGTACGCCAGAATCTAAAGACACATGAGCAATACCTTTTGCTACTTCATTACACACATAATCATAATGAGTAGTGGCCCCACGAATAACAGCGCCTAAACAAATAACAGCATCATATTTGCCACTTTTTGCAGCTTTTTGAGCAATCAGAGGAATTTCAAATGCACCTGGTACCCAAATCGTAGTAATATCGCTATCTTGTACATCATGGCGTAATAATGCATCTTTTGCACCGCTAATTAATTTAGATGTGATGAACTCATTAAAACGGGAACCGATAATAGCAAATTTCTTACCTGTACCTATTAATTTACCTTCTTGAATCATTGTCATTCTCCTTTATTTAACATATACATTGACCTAAGTACGTTTTACACTAGTTGTTATTTACATACATGTTTTATAGCATATGACGCATTTTTTCTTTTTTTGTATTTAAATATTTTGCATTAATACTATTCGCTTTGATAACGATAGGAACACGCTTAGATACAGTAATACCCCAACGCTCTAAGTCCTCTTTCTTTTCAGGATTGTTTGTTAATAACTTAACACTTTTTACATCTAATTCACGTAACATTTGTGCAGCTAAGGAGTATTCGCGCATATCAGGAGGGAACCCTAACTTCACATTTGCTTCTACGGTATCATATCCTTGATCTTGCAATGTGTAGGCTTTAATTTTATTAGTTAACCCAATGCCACGCCCTTCTTGACGCATGTAGATAACGATACCTTCTCCTTGCTCTTCAATAGCACGCAATGCATTTTCCAATTGTTCCCCGCAGTCGCAGCGATGGGAACCAAACACATCACCTGTCAAACATTCGGAGTGAATGCGCATTAACACATCGGATTTACCACGCACATCACCTTTCACGATCATAAGATGCTCTTTATGGTCCACTTCATTTTTAAATATAATGATGCGGAAGTCGCCGTATTTCGTTGGTAATCTCGTTTCAGCGGCGATGCTCACCAATTTGTCGTGACGTTTTCTGTATTCAATCAAGGCTTCCACAGATGCAATTTTTAAATTATGTTTTTTACTGAAAACCAATAAATCATCCATACGTGACATATATCCTTCATCATTGGTAATTTCACAAATCGCTGTTGCAGGATATAATCCAGCTAATTTACAAAGGTCAATAGACGCTTCTGTATGGCCCTGACGTACTAATACGCCACCTTCTTTGTAGCGCAATGGAAATACGTGTCCAGGACGTCTAAAATCTTCTGGTTTTGCATTTGGATCAATAAGTTTTTGCATCGTAACAGCACGTTCTTCTGGAGAAATACCGGTGGTAGTATCCATGTGGTCTACTGACACAGTAAACGCTGTTTCATGATTATCCGTATTCTTTTCTACCATTTGTGGAATACCAAGTCGTAGCAAATCACGCTCCAACATCGGTGTACACAATAAACCTCTGGCCTCTTTGATGATAAAATTTATAGTTTCACGAGTAGCAAATTCAGCTGCAATGACTAAATCGCCTTCATTTTCCCGACTTTCATCATCCACAATAATGACAGGTTTACCTGCTTTCAAATCTTCAATTATTTCTTCGATAGTATTCAATCTATAGGACATTTATATCATCCTTTCTATAAAAAGCCGTTACTTAACAATGTATCCATCGTTACCTTTCCACCTTTAGTCGGCAACTCTTGAGGCCCTTTCATAAAGTGTTCAATATAACGACCGAAAATATCTGTTTCTAAATTCACTGTAGTACCAATTGTAGCATATTGCAAAATAGTGTTTCCAATCGTATGTGGGATGATTGAAATTTCAAACCATCCAGTTCCCACCTTGGAAACAGTCAAGCTAGCTCCATCCACAGTAATAGATCCTTTATATATGACATAGTGTAGAATAGCATCATCAGTAGCGATGCGGAACACAATAGAGTTACCCACATGGTCTTTACCGATAATCTTACCTTGACCATCAACATGGCCTGCCACTACGTGGCCACCGAGCCGACCATTAGCAGCCATAGCTCGTTCTAAATTGACCTTACTTCCTGTGGAAAGATTGAGCAATGTTGTCATTTTCACAGATTCTGGCATCACATCAGCTGTGAATCGTTCAGCTCCGATTGTAGTTGCGGTTAAACACACACCATTGACTGCTACCGAATCACCAATTCTTAAATCATCGAATATAACAGTTCCTGCAATTTCAAGGGTAAGTGAACTTTGGGAACGTTTTACACTCTGTATAGTCCCTATTTCTTCAATGATCCCGGTAAACATAAACACCTTCTCTTCCTTTTCGATAACTAATTATTTTCATATTATCCCCAACAGCCATCACTTCATCAATATCTAGTTGCACCGCTTCGTCCAAACTAGAAAAGCCCAAACCACCTACAGCAGGTGTAGCACCAATGCCACCTATAATACGGTTTCCAATGTATGTTACTAATTTATCAAAGGCTTTAGTTTCTACAAAACTAGCTACTACTTGGCTCCCCCCTTCAATGAGTAAACTCATGCATTGACGAGCCCCTAATTCTTCTAGGATAAAGGAAATATCTAAGCCTCTGTCATTCGATGGTGTCACAATGACTTCTGCTCCTTTATCACTGAAAGCTCCTATTTGTTCAAACCCACACTCTTCGCCAACAAATATTGTTATATTGCGATTAGGTACAGTCCAAATAGTGGCGTCTAGTGGAGTGCGTCCATGTGAATCTAATATATATATATTCGGCTGTTTGTCGATTGTTTCCTGTGGAAGGCGACAACTTAGTAATGGGTCATCAGCAATAATCGTGCCTACCCCTACCAACATACCATCCACTTCTTTACGAATACGATGCCCATCGATCCTTGCCTCTTCATTGGTAATCCATTTTGATTCACCACTAGCCGTAGCAATCTTTCCATCCATAGACATGGCAGATTTTAGAATCACGAAAGGCTTACCTGTTTTAATGTATGTAATAAAAGCTTCATTCATTTCCACACATTGCCGTTCTAAAACACCAACTTCGACTTCTATGCCAGCTTCTCGTAACATCTCTAAGCCTTTACCCGCTACTAAGGGGTTCGGGTCAATCATACCGATGACAACCCGTGAGATTCCTGCAGCTATCACACGTTTAGCACATGGCGGCGTTTTTCCATAATGTGAACAAGGTTCAAGCGTTACATACAAAGTTGCTCCTCTAGCATCCATACCAGCTTGATGCAAAGCATATACCTCTGCATGAGGCTCACCTGCTTTTTGATGATACCCTTCACCAATGATGCGACCATCTTTTACAATGATAGCCCCTACCATCGGATTCGGGGATGTACATCCTCTTGCTTTTTCTGCTAATTCAATCGCTTTTGCCATATATTTTTCATCAGTTGTCATATGTGTCATGGCTCACCTCTACACAAAAAAGGGACTATATACATAGTCCCTTTAGCATTCCAAATATTTGATAGTATCCATATTCGCTATCAATATACTGTCTTTTCCCATCCAGACTTTACTGTCGGTTCCGGAATATCACCGGATCTGCTCCTAAGAGCTTGCGGACTATTATACCGCCGGTCAGGAATTGAGGTTCCCCTCGCACCTTGCCTCAAAGACTCCATTATTTGATGTTTGTTCTTATTTCCTAAGATGAGTTTATTGTATCATAGATTTCTTGATATAGCAATGTAAGAAGAAAAGCAGCCTCAAAAGACTGCTTTTCTTTTCATGTTATACGATTGTTATACACAGTTATTTAGAGCATGCATCTAATAGGTATGCAATTCCAATAAATGGAATACCTGCACGTTCTCCTAAGCCAATTTCACAAGTAGAGCTAGAGCTTACTCCTAGTGTAGCACCGTATTCTTTCACTTCATCACCCAAATCACGTGTAGCGGAATGATTCAGTTCAGGTGTGAAGAAGCCTTTTTGTCCGGCAAAACCACAGCATGCAAAGGATTTAATATTGAATACTTCATCAGTACATGCACGTGCGATAAGTTCAATATATTTTTCTTTACCCACTTTTTTGATTTTACATTGTTTATGAACAATAACTCGTTCTTTACATTTCACGATATCTAATTTCGGCACAATATGAGTGTACAAGAATTCAGATACATCCAGAATTGTAACTGATTTAATGTGTTTGAAAGCATGAGAGAAACATGCTGAGTGATCTATGACAACTGGATATACTCCACCACAGCTTGCTTCTAATAATGCGTTTTCCAAGTCTCGCAATGCACGTTTATCAATATCTTCGTAGTTTTCAAAGCTTAATCCACAGCATAAGTTCTCAATATGTGGTGGATATATCACATTATAGCCGGCTTTTTTGCACAAGTTTTCCATTACTTGTTGCAAGCTACGAGTATCTTTTTGTCCTTGATTTGGTTTGAATGCACGATTCGCACAAGTACTAAAATATACAACATTATCATTGCCTACAGTATTTCGTTGGCTTTTCAATTTGTGACGGTTTGCTTTTGGCAATGTTGTTGGCGCATATGGTGTAACTCCAGTCAATTTGTGGGCACCTTTTGTAATTTTAGAGATTAACTTATTCGTAATTACTTTACCTGCTGCACCGCCTAATGTAACACCCATGCGAGCTGCTGATAACGTAGCTGGGAAATTGTCATAAATTGCTTCTGCAATACCATGACCTTTTGCTGTTACTTTACGAACAGACAAAGCAATTTGTGCTGTATCAATGCCTAATGGACATAACATGGAGCACATAGAGCATGCCGCACATGTATCCACACCATAGTATTGATACCCTTCTGCTAACGCATCTGCTTCCGCATGTTTACCTTCTTGACGAAGACGAGTCTCTTCACGCACTAAGGAAATACGTTGACGAGGTGTTAATGTTAGATTTTTAGATGGACAGTTCTTTTCACAGAACCCACATTCAATACACATATTGAACAATGGATCAATCGCAGCCATCGCTTTCAAGTTCTTTTTATATACATCTGGATCATCTGTGATGATAACATCTGGATTAATTAAGTAAGTAGGATCAAACAATTCTTTGATACGGCGGTTAACTTGGTAAGCTTTCACACCCCACTCTAACTCAACGAATGGTGCTACCATGCGGCCTGTACCATGTTCAGCTTTGATACTACCTTCTACAGTTGCTACTTGTTCTGCCATTTCTTTCACAAGTCCACTGAAATTATCGCGTTCTCTTGGATCATTCAAGTCTGGAGTAATAATAAAATGGACATTGCCACTTAACGCATGACCAAAGATAATGCCATTATCCATAAAATCATATTTACGGAATAACTCTGTAATGATACCGATGCCTTTGACGAAGTCTTCAATTTTGAAGCATACGTCTTCTGTAATTACAGTAGAGCCAGATTTACGTTGTCCTGCAGCAATTGGTAATAAGCCTTTACGGATGTACCACCATGAATTATATTCTGCTGGATCTGTGGAATATAAGCTAGGAATAATAGTAGGAATATCTTTTAATTGCTCTTTAATATATTCTACTTGATCCGCCAACTCTTGCTCATTGTTACTTTCAGATTGGAATAGAATACAGCTAGTACCCTCTGGCACTCCACGTACAAAGTCCGGTACTTGTTCTAACTTTTGTACACTCTTAAGGCTGAGATAGTCCATCATTTCCGCAGATACTACATATTGACGTCCCATATTCGCTAACGTTACAACTGCGCGAGATGCATCGGATAGCTCTTTATAGAACACAAGGCCACAAGCCTTGAATTTTTTATCCTCTACTGTGTTGTAGACTACTTCGGATACAAATCCTAATGTACCTTCAGAACCAATAAAAATATGATTTAAAATATCCACAATATCTTCAAAGTCAACTAAGGTATTAATGGAATAGCCTGTAGTGTTTTTAATTTTAAATTTACGTTGGATTAATTCTACTAATTCAGGATCATCAAAAATCCATTGGCGAAGGTCTAATAAGCCTTTTACAAGATCTGCACGAGAGGTCATGAAAGCTTGCACACTAGCTGGATTGCTAGTATCTAAAATCGTACCATCAACCAACACAACACGAACAGATTTTACTGTTTGATAAGAGTTTTCTACAGTGCCACAGCACATACCAGAAGAGTTATTGTTAAAAATACCTCCTACCAAAGCGCTAGCAATGGTAGCTGGATCAGGACCAATTTTACGTCCATAAGGCGCCAATTTTTCATTGGCATCAATCCCAATAACACCACAATCGCAACGCAGTGCTTTGCCGCCATCTAATACTTCCATTCGTTTAAATCCATCATTGGCTACCACCAATACATTTTCACTGGAAGCTTGACCTGATAAAGAGGTACCTGCTGCTCTAAAAGTAACAGGTGTACCATATTGATTAGCTAATTCTAAAATACGAATAACTTCAGCTTCATTATTGGCTTTTACCACAACTTGAGGTACATAGGAATAACAAGAAGCATCTACGCCATAGGCATAGCGGTGTAAAAAATCTGTAAATACTCGATCAGGACATACGGCCTGAGCTTCCGTAGAAAAAGAAGCAAAATCGTAACGTAACGGTGCTTTCATAATAGGACCTCCTAGCATGACTACATGTAGTTTCATTTATAAATTGAACATTTTGTTCAAAAAGCATAGCTTTCTATGTCTTATATATAGCTTACCATATGAGTGGATTTTAGTAAAATCTATAATTATGTTTTTTAATTCTATCTATTACAAAAAAGTATAACAAATTTACAAAATCAATTTTTTCTTATATAATAGACCATGAATGAAAGTAGGTGAGAACATGCACGTTTTAGGGGAACACGTTTTAATTGATTTATATTCATGTATTGATGAAAAAATAGAATCTCCTGCTGTCTTACAAGATGCCATTGTAAATGCCTTAGCCATTACAAACCAATGCGTCGAGGAAATCGATTGCCAAATTTTAGAAGATGAAATTTTCTTGGTTGCCGTATCCCATCATTGTCATGTAATTCTTCATGCATATCCACAGTTAGGCTATGTAGCAGCAGATGTATATACATTTGAAAAATCTGTAGAACCAAAAGTAATTATGAAAGAATTACAACGTTCTGTGGGATCTGAAAAAGTAAAAGCTACTAGTATCCGTCGTGGCGACTTCGGTAACGAAAGAGATATGAAACCTCGTAAACAGTCTTCTCTGACTGCTATGGGCAGAGTCACTCGAACTCGTACACGATTGACAAAAACAGGTAAAAACATTACTTCTAAGGGCGTAAAAGCTATCAAAAAAGTAATAGGTAATACCAAATAAATATCGAACATACTAACGGCTAGGTCTCAATCGGATCTAGCCGTTATTTTGTTCGATAGAATAACTTGCACACGCAAAAGGCTGAACCTAGGAATATGTCCTCAAGTTCAGCCTTATTATATACATATGTAGTCTAATCAATTACAGTTGTAACGATAATTGTCTTCCGCTTGGTTCATAAGCCGTAATCGTTACTCCCGCAGTTTGAAATAATCGTTTCGATGCTTGTACTTCTCGTGTATCTTTGTAATCATCACGCCAATAAATGACTTCTTTAATGCCACTTTGAATGATGGCTTTAGCACATTCATTACAAGGGAACAATGTCACATAGATCTTACTACCCTCTAAAGAACCACCGCGATAATTTAAAATCGCATTTAGCTCACTGTGAACGATGTAAAAGTATTTATTATCTTCTTCCCGATTGCGATTCCAAGAGAAATCATCATCATCACACCCTAAAGGCATACCATTGTATCCGATAGATAAAATTTTATTATCATCACTCACAATGCAAGCTCCTACTTGTGTATTGGGATCTTTAGAGCGTTGCCCTGCTAACATGGCAACACCCATAAAGTATTCATCCCAGCTAATATAGTCTTTACGTTTTTCCATAGGAACCTCGTTTTATTTGACTACAATATTAATTAACTTTTTAGGTACTACAATCACTTTTACAACAGTTTTACCTTCTGTAAATTCTTGTACACGTGGTAATGCTTTTGCAGCTGCTTCTAGTTCTTCTTTAGATAAGGAAACGGATACTGTCAATTTATCACGTACTTTCCCATTTACTTGCACTGCCACTTCTACCTCATCCACTACTAAAGCTGATTCTTCATACGTCGGCCAAGATGCAGCATGTACAGAACCTTCAAAACCACATTCATGCCAAATTTCTTCAGTAATATGTGGTACAAATGGAGCAAGCAATAATGTTAATTTTTCAACTAGTTCTTTTGCTAACTCACTTTGTACTGTATCATGACTATCTTTAAATTGATACATAGCGTTTACCAATTCCATAACAGTACTGATGGCAGTGTTAAAATTGAATTTACCGTCTAAGTCTTCTGTTACTTTTTTGATAGCACGATGTAATTCACGACGTAATGCTGTTTCATCTTTGGATAAGCTATCATGATGTCCGGATGCACCCAATTGTTGGTATGTATCGATAATACGCCATACACGACCTAAGAAACGGTAGGAACCTTCAACCCCTTGGTCACTCCAATCTAAATCACGATCTACTGGTGCTGCGAATAGAATGAATAAACGTGCTGTATCTGCACCGTATTTGGCAATGATTTCTTCTGGAGATACTACATTGCCTTTAGATTTAGACATTTTAGAACCTTCTTTTAACACCATACCTTGTGTTAATAATGCTTTGAAAGGTTCATTTATTTCTACTAATCCAATATCATTTAATACTTTCACAAAGAAACGAGCATATAATAAGTGCAAAATAGCATGTTCGATACCACCGATATATTGGTCTACATTCATCCAATATTTCGCAATTTCTTTGTTAAATACTTCTTTATCATTTCTCGCATCCGCGTAGCGTAAGAAATACCAAGAAGAATCAATAAATGTATCCATTGTATCAATTTCACGGCGAGCAGGACCACCGCAGCATGGGCAAGTCGTATTTAAGAAAGTTTCCGACGTTGCCAATGGAGAAATAGCACCACCATCAAAGGATACATCTTCTGGAAGTTTTACTGGTAATTGTTCTTCTGGAACCAATTGTTCTCCACATTTTTCACAGTATACAACTGGAATTGGACATCCCCAGTAGCGTTGACGAGAAATCAACCAGTCACGAAGACGGAAGTTTACTGTCTTACGACCAGTGCCTTGTTCTGTGAAATAATCACCTAATGCTTGGCGAGCTTCTTCAGATGTTTTACCGCTGAAATCACCAGAGTTCACCAATACACCATCTTCAGTAAATGCTGTATCTAAGGAAGCAAAATCTAAATCTTGAGCACTGTTTTGAATCACCCAATTGATAGGTAAATCATATTTTTTTGCAAAGGTATAGTCTCTTTCATCATGAGCCGGAACCCCCATAACAGCGCCTGTACCATAATCTGCTAATACATAATTAGCAATCCAAATTGGTACTTCTTTGCCCGTAATAGGATGTGTTGCATAAGAACCTGTGAACATACCTACTTTTTCTGCTTCTGTAGAAGTACGTTCAATATCACTTTGGTTGCGCAATGTTTCAATGAAAGCTTCTAATTCTGCTTTATTGGATGCATCTTGAATCAATTCTTTTACATACGGATGCTCAGGTGCCAACACCACATAGGACACACCAAACAAAGTATCTATCCGTGTTGTATACACTTCAAAAGATTTATCAATTTTAGGTACATGGAACGCAAATTGTGTACCTTCGCTACGACCAATCCAGTTTCGTTGCATCGCTTTTACACGGTCAGGCCATTGGTCCAATGTATCTAAATCGTCTAGCAAACGATCTGCATAGTCTGTAATTTTAAAGAACCATTGTTTTAAGTCTTTTTTCACTACATCATTATCACAGCGCCAGCATTTGCCATCAATAACTTGTTCGTTAGCTAATACTGTATGGTCATGTTCACACCAGTTTACTTTTGCTTCTTTTTTATAGGCCAAGCCTTTTTTATAAAATTGTTGGAATATCCATTGTGTCCAACGATAGTAATCTTCTTTACAAGTCGCTACTTCTCGGTCCCAATCATAGGATAAACCCAACTCTTTTTGCTGACGTGTCATGTTGGCAATATTATCTAATGTCCAATCTTTAGGAGATACACCATTTTTAATAGCTGCATTTTCCGCAGGCATACCAAATGCATCCCACCCCATTGGATGTAATACATTAAATCCACGCATTTTTTTGAAACGTGCCACTACATCACCAATCGAATAGTTACGCACATGTCCCATATGTAAGTTACCAGATGGATATGGGAACATTTCTAACACATAATATTTTTCTTTACTTGGGTCATACTCTGTTTTAAATACCCCAGACTCTTCCCAATATGTTTGCCATTTTTTTTCAATGTCTTGTGCCACGTATTTTTCGTACATGCTATGCCTCCTCAATTGTATGTATTAATACTCTTAAGTATACTCCAAATCTTAGTCTTTAGGCAAAGACTTTTTTTCTTTTGTAACCTTTACAACACCTGTTTCATCAGTGTCTTTATGCGTTTTCTTAAACTGTAACACAATTTCTTTACCGTCTTTAGAAATCTTTGTCACTTCTGAAGTATCTCTATGTTTAGATTTTTTCTTCTTATCTTCCTTCTTATCTTTCTTCTTATCTTTCTTTTTCTCTTGTTTTTTTACTTCTTTTTTATGATCTTTTTTATCTGAAATTGCTTTCCCCTTTTCAGTACTATTCGTATTAGCACCGTCTAGAGCAAAACTCAGCACCGGCCATACATCACTAGCTTCAAAACCTTTACGCCAAGCCGCGACTCCTGCAAGTTGTAATTCTTTTACAAGACCCACTTTATAGCTTAACGACTGTGGATCTTCAAACCAAATTTTTGTGAGTGTCCCCTCATATGGTTTCTTTTCATCATAAATACCATAGACACCATTTTTATTCGTCAACGTTAAATAATTACCTTTTAAATGATTATCCCAAAGCATCACATCTCTGTACTCACGTTCTAAATCAAGGGCTCTTGTCATCGCTAGCGTTTTACTTTTTGCTTTTCCTTCCCAAGAACCTTTCACTGGTACAGACCATTCACGCATATAAAATGGGATGCCCAATACAAGTTTTGATGCTGGTACTTCTGAAAGCATTTGCTCTGCATGCTTTCTCACCCATGGGTAGGAAGCCACCGGTCCTGCTGTATCACTAGATGCCCAAGTTTCATCGTACGCCATAAGTACTACATAATCTACTGCATCAGCATAGGCCTTGCGGTCATATACTAAAGACCAGTTTTCACTATTAGAATAACCCGTTACATCAATAGAACTATGTAGGTTATAATCTCTCAATCCCTTAGCAAGAAAATCCACAAACTTAGTTAGCTGTGTTTTATCTTTGTAATGAACATTTTCAAAATCAAAATTATATCCATCATAACCATACTCTGTAGCATAATTAATGAGGCCTTGTTTATATCGTTCCCACATAGATTCATTAGCAAGGATTTTACTAGTCATATCTGGATCGAATTGGTTTGTAATCAAAGGCCATACACGATATCCTTTTTCCTTATAACTATTTACATAGTCATACGATAGCTTAGAACTAGCTTTTAGACCAGTCGTAGTCAACTCAAACCAGCTGGGAGACATAATTGACGTACCATTCTGTACATACTTTTTATCATACGCTGTTTCTGATACTATCGGATCAAATACCATAGTGATAGGTAATGTAACTTCTTGCTTTTCTGGGACATACAACATGGGACCTACATATTGTGTAGGTTCTACTGCTGTTGTTGTATTGGACAGTGCTGGAAAGGGAATATGGATTGTTGCCTCTGCTACTTGATAGGAAGCAAACAAACTAAATGCAGATATTCCTAGCACCAAATGTTTCATAACTTGTAAGTGTTTCATAAGCGCTCCTTTTAACCTTTATATTATATCACATTCAGCCTATATAGTGGGAACACTATACTATTTCTCTAAAATTTATGGTACACTACAAAGGTAGGATTTGTTAGAAACATTTAAAATAGAAATAATAGGAGGTTCTATGCATCAATATTTATTTTTTATCGGAGGCTTTCCAGTACGCGCCTACGGTTTACTTCTCGCTTTAGGTATTATTAGCGCTGCCGTTGTAGGCTACTTCATTATGAAAAAAGATGGCCGTGGATGGGAAAAACATATGGTGGATTTCACCATTACTGTTGCTATAGCTGGTATCATCGGTGCTCGACTATGGGATGTATTCTTCTTTGACTGGGGATACTATCACAATCACTTATTGGAAATTCCTTACGTATGGCAAGGTGGCATGGCTATCCAAGGTGGCGTATTGTTAGGTGCCATTGCTGGCATTTATTATTTAAAAAAGCAACATGTTGACCCTTGGGCCTTTGCTGATTTATTTGCACCAGCCCTTATGGTAGGTCAATCTGTGGGACGTATGGCGAATGTCATGAATGGTGATGCCTTTGGTCACCCTACTGGGGGAAACTTCGGTATTCTTTATCCAGAAACTACCTTGGCATACCGCACTTATGGTAATCAACCATTATGGCCTGCTGAAATATGGGAAGGTCAAGTAGATATTATTTTGTTTGTTATCTTACTATTGGCTAACGTATTCCCTCATAAAAAAGGACAAATCTTCTGCTTATATGCATTCTTGTATTCTGCCTTGCGATTCTTCTTAGAATTTTTACGTGGAGATTATGTAAACCTAACATTAGGCTTTAAGTCAGCACAGGTTACAAGCTTAATTGTCATGGCTGTGTCCTTTGGCATCTGGCTATACCTTCATTATAAAGGAACAACGGATACACATGTATTCCCTATAGGGAAAGGCAAAAAAGGAAAATAATGATTCATTAGTTTCAACACAAAGTGATGCCTATAAAATCAAGCTAATAAGAAATATAAAGAGGAAAGGATTGCACATAGCAAATCCTTTCCTCTTTTTCTTATCTATAAAACTTCAAATATTGCAAAATTCTCTTGCCTTTGAATATGTAAAACACTATATCTATCAAGTACAAAACTATTAATTAAGACAGTAACTCTTCTGCTACAATTAATGCCTCTAATTCTTCTAATGCACGTTGAGCAATTAATGCATTTTTTTCTTTTTTCTTACGTACTTTAGCTCCCCAAGGTTCCATGATACCAAAATTTACATTCATTGGTTGGAAATTTGAACCTTCATAAGCACTAATATAATGGCTTAACCCACCAAGAGCCGTTGTTTTAGGGAATGTAACAAATTCTTTGCCATGCAACATACGCGCCACTTGGATAGCTACCATCATACCTGCAGCTGCTGATTCTAGATACCCTTCCACACCTGTCATTTGACCAGCAAAAAACAATCGTGCATTAGATTGTAGTTGGAATGCTTGGTTCAACAGTTCTGGAGAGTTAATATATGTGTTACGATGCATGACACCATAGCGAATAAATTCAGCATTCTCTAACCCTGGAATCATTTGGAATACTCGCTTTTGTTCGCCCCATTTTAAATGCGTTTGAAAGCCTACTAAGTTGTACATAGTAGCTTCTTTATTTTCCTTGCGCAACTGCACTACTGCATGCCACTCAATATTGTTCCGTGGATCTACAAGACCAACCGGTTTCAAAGGCCCATAGCGCAATGTATCTAGCCCTCGAGATGCCATAATTTCTACAGGCATACATCCTTCAAAATAGATTTCTTTTTCAAAATCTTTTGGTTGTACTACATCGGCTGTAGTTAACGCTTCATAGAAAGCATCATATTCTTCTTTCGTCATAGGGCAGTTTAAATAATCTGCATCCCCTTTATCATACCGTGAGGCTGCAAATACTTTATCGTAATTCAAAGACTCTGCTGTTACAATAGGTGCTGCTGCATCATAGAAATAAAAATCTTTAGAACCAGTTAACTCTTTAATCTTAGTTCCTAATGCTTCTGATGTGAGTGGACCACTTGCAAAAATAACAATACCTTCATCTGGAATCTCTGTCACTTCTTCATGAATCACTGTGATTAAAGGGTGTTCTTTAATACGTTCTGTGACCCTTTTGCTAAAAGCATGACGATCTACAGCCAAGGCACCACCTGCCGGAACTTGACTGGCATCAGCAGATTCCATGATTAAAGAGTCTAAACGACGCATTTCTTCTTTCAAAAGACCCACTGCATTTTCTATCGTATTCGCACGCAAAGAGTTAGAGCATACTAACTCTGCAAATTGATCTGTATGATGAGCCGGTGAAGACACTTTGGGACGCATTTCATATAAGTGCACAGGGATACCACGCTTAGCCAGTTGATAGGCTGCCTCAGAGCCAGCAAGACCAGCTCCAATAATAGTTACAAAATCTTTCATTCTTTATCTTCTTTCTTTGTTCTAGGTTTACGTTTTGGCCTTGTTTCACATTCAGGATTGGAACAAAACTCTTTTTTATTTCCATTTTTGTATATTTTTTCAGCCATTAAGCTACCACAAACGGGACAAGTTTTATCAATAGGTTTATCCCACATTGTAAAATCACAAGATGGGTACCCTTCACAACCATAAAAAACACGACCTCTCTTGGATTTACGTTCTAAAATCTCATGAGATTTACATTTAGGACATGTCACTCCCGTGCTAACTGTAATGGACTTAATATTTCGACAATCTGGAAAGTTAGAACATGCTAAATATTTACCATAAGGCCCTAGTTTATAGACCATATCATGTCCACATTTTTCACAAAGGATACCACTCTTCTCTGCTTCCAGTTCTATCTTCTCAGCCGATTCAGCTGTGTGTAATTCCTTCTCAAAACTATCATAAAATGAATGGATAACAGCTTCGTAGAAGTTAGTCCCTTGTGCAATATGGTCTAAATCTTCCTCCATAGAGGCAGTAAATTTCATATTAATGAACTTTTCAAAATGAGTTGTTAAAAATTCCACCACGGCAAAACCTAAATCAGTAGGAATAAATTGTTTATCCTTACGCTCCACATAATTCCGTTTTAAGATCGTATCAATAGTAGCTGCATACGTACTTGGTCGACCAATTCCCTGTTCTTCTAATACTTTGATAAGACCTGCCTCAGAATAACGGCTTGGAGGTTGCGTAAAATGCTGTATACCATCCATAGAGATAGGCATAATAGCTTGCCCTTCCTCTAGGGCTGGCAGTATATGGTCATCCTCTTTTTTAGCGTCTTCATAGACTTCTGTAAAACCTTTAAATAATACACGATTCCCAGAAGCCTTCAATGTATACTCATCTACATGAAATTGCATAGTGATAGTTTCACTTTTCTGTGGAGCCATTTGACTCGCTAAAAATCGATTCCAAATCAAGGTATATAATTTTAACTCATCACTAGATAGATAGGACGCTACCGCTTTAGGTGGTAATTCCAACATGGTAGGACGAATCGCTTCATGCGCATCTTGAGCATTCGCCTTCGCTCCAAATACATTTGGTTTACTCGGATAAAACTCCTTCCCAAAGGTCTTGAGAATATAGGCTTTAGCCGCTTCTTGCATTTCCTTTGATACCCGAGTGGAATCTGTACGCATATAGGTAATCAAACCTACATGACCATAGCCCCCAATTTCTTTACCTTCATATAAATGTTGTGCTGCAGACATAATGCGTTTTGCATTCATATTCAGTTTGCGTACACCTTCTTGTTGCATCGTCGACGTCGTAAAAGGAGCAGGTGCTTTACGACTACGTTGCCGTGATTCTACAGAACTAACTACACTTTCACGGCCACGAATAACGCTTAATACGGCATCACTTTCTGTTTCATTAGAAATCGTTAACTTTTCATTATCTTTGTGAGTCACTACCACATCAAATTGTTCATTCTTAGCGGTTTGATACACACCTTCGATAGTCCAGTATTCTTCTGGAATAAACGCTTGGATCTCACGTTCCCGCTCACAGATAATGCGTACGGCTACGGATTGAACACGTCCGGCACTAAGTCCTTTGCAAATCTTTTTCCAAAGCAAAGGGCTTAATTTATAACCTACAATACGGTCCAATACACGACGAGCCTGCTGAGCATCTACCATATGCATATCAATCGGTCTAGGTGTTGAAATCGCCTCTTGAATAGCATGCTTAGTAATCTCATTGAAAGTCACCCGACATGGCGTAGTACCATCTATATTTAAAATATGAGCTAAATGCCAAGAGATGGCCTCTCCTTCACGGTCAGGGTCAGTTGCCAAATACACAGCTTTTGCCTTATCTGCTTCTTTACGTAACTCTTCGATAACAGCCTTTCTACCTGGTACATTCAAATATCTAGGTAAAAATCCATTAGTAATGGATACACCCATTTGCATTTTAGGTAAATCTCTCAAATGTCCCATGCTAGCTTTTACCACATAGTCATCTCCTAAAAATTTTTCAATAGTCTTTGACTTTGCTGGAGATTCCACGATGATTAAAGTTTTTCCATCTTTTTTGAAAGTCCGTTTATGTTCCATTGTAATCGGTTCTGGACGCATAACCAAAGGTCTAGACTCTGGTGCTTTGGCGCTTGATTTGACAGCTTCTTTTGTTTCTTTGTCTTTTTTTTTCTCCCCTGTAACGAAGGATCTAGTAATGGCCAAAAATCTTCCTCCTCTAAGTATGTAGTACATACCCCTGAGAGGTATGTGTAATCATTTGTTTTAGTTCTAATTGTAACAGCAGTGTATGAAGATTTGTTAACGGCAATTGAGTAGTATGTACTAATTCTTCTATCGTCGTATTTCCACCAGGATTCATAGCCTCTAGTACACGTTGTTCCTCTTCATTCACTGTGTTTACTTTTTCACTATTCATGTTACTATACTTTGCGACTTTTTGCCAACCATATTCATGCAATACTTGTTCAGGATCTGTTAAGACAGTAGCCCCTTGCTGAATAAGCCAATGATTTCCATCACAAGTATGTGTCAATACATTCCCTGGTATAGTAAACACATCTCTTCCTTCATTTATCGCCATATCAGCAGTAATCAAAGAACCACTGCTAGCTTTTGCCTCCACAACAATGGTGCCTCTCGTCATACCACTAATAATTCGATTTCGAGAAGGAAAGTGATGGCTCTTAGCTTGCATATGCGGTCCATATTCAGATAGTAATAATCCATCTTTTTCTAAAATTTCTAAAAATAAATTCCGATTTGTTCTTGGATAGGTTACATTTAAACCACAGCCCATGACGGCAATCGTTGGAGTTTGTCCTTGCAAAGCTCCTTCATGGCTAGCACGATCGATGCCCATAGCGCCGCCACTAACAACGATAATACCTAAGTTAGATAAAGCACGGCCAAAGTATCTAGCTACTTGTACACCATAAGAAGAGCATTTTCTAGCGCCTACCATTGCTAACGAACGATCCATATGCTGCAACACTTCTATATTTCCACGCCCATACAACACTCGAGGACTATTATAAATCTCTAGTAACGATTTAGGATAGTAAGGAGATTCCCAAGTAATCACATGCATATGAAAGCGCTCTAAATCTTCTTCTAATTGTAATAGAAAGCTTTCATTGATAGGTCGACGAATTTCATCAAACAATTCATATTTACAACCTAACGATGGTTCTACATTATGATGTAACACATGATGCCAAGCTTCCTTTGCACTTTCGTAATAAGTAAATAAATTACCTAAACTAGCATTACCTAATCCTACCACATGTTGGAGAGCACTCGCATAGATTTCCTCTTTCATTTACAATCCCTCCTGTACTTGCCGATAACTTAAGGCCTCTGCCACATGGTCTGTTAAAATCTCCTCAGATTCTGCTAAATCAGCGATTGTTCTTGCTACTTTGATAATGCGGTCATAACTACGTAAACTCAAATGTAATGTAGTAAAAGCTGAATCTAGCAATTCTTTAGCTTGCTCAGAAAGTTTCACATACATTTCTATATCACTATGACTTAAATGTGAGTTCACCCCAATATTCGTTCCTTTATATCTTTCAGTTTGCATAGATCTAGCACGGATAACACGGCTACGTACTTGCTCTGTACTAACTTCATCCTTAGGGGCATATATCTCTGTTAAAGTAGGTCTTTCTACGGGTACTACTAGATCCATTCTATCCAGAATAGGTCCTGATAACACTCGTTGGTATCTTTGAATTTGCGTAGCTGTACAAGTACATCGATGATCTTCTTCCGTTCCAAACCATCCACATGGACATGGATTCATAGCCATGACAACAATACAATCACTGGGATAGGTAGTTGCCATTCCGATGCGTGCAATATGTACTTGTCGTTCTTCTAAGGGCTGTCTCAGAACCTCTATGACAGGCCTACGAAATTCTGGTGCTTCATCCAAAAATAAAACGCCTTTATGTGCCAAGGTAATTTCTCCTGGTTTTGGCGGTTGTCCTCCTCCCGCCATAGCCACTAATGTACTCGTATGATGAGGACTGCGAAATGGTCGCTCTTCCATTAATCGACCACTTTTTAATAACCCCATCACACTATAAATGCGGCTTACCTCTAGTTGTTCCTCTCGTGAAAGAGGTGGCAATAAAAACGGCAATCGTTTAGCTAACATAGTCTTTCCCGATCCAGGAGGTCCGGTCATCAACAAATGATGCCCACCCGCCGCTGCTATTTCTAAGGCTCGCTTAGCCATCACTTGTCCTTTTACATCTTGTAAATCTAATATTTCCACTCTACGTTTTGACGGCACTATCGATGTCTGTACACACAGCTTTGCTTTCTTTTCAGGATGCTCTACTAATTCTACAACTTCAGATAAAGTAGACAAACCATATACAGGCATAGAGGAACCACTAGTAGCCTCTTCATGATTTCCCAGTGGCACAATAATATCTTCTACCATAGAAGTATAACTATGTTCATTTCCTAACTCCTGATTTGTCACCCCCATCACCATAGATAACATACCCATTACAGGTTGCAAAGAACCATCCAATGATAATTCTCCTATAAATACATGGTGATTCCATTGTATAGACTGTTTTTTCTTATGTTTACCTTCCTCTAGGGCTGCTAAAATACCCATGGCAATGGCTAAATCTAAGGATGATCCATCTTTCCGAATATGTGCAGGCGCCAAATTGACCACGATTCGTTTCATAGGAAACTCAAAGCCCCCATTTTTGATAGCAGATCGGACTCGCTCTTTTGCCTCTTTCACAGAGGTAGCTGGTAAGCCAACAATATCAAAACTTGGTAAGCCTGGGCTAATATCTACTTCTACGGTCACCACATAGCCATCAATACCACTTACACATACTCCATAGGTTTTTGCATACATGGTTCTCCTCCTATCTTATAAATGACATGCTTTCATATGCCGTAATTCAGAATCTCCTGCTTGAGGTACATATACTTCTATCACATCAAATCGTATAGATTCATACTCTATATCACGAGTTGCCAAAAACATAGATATAACATGACGTATGTGTTGTTTCTTTTTCCAATGCACCGCCTCGCAGGGCATTCCATAGGTTTGGGTACGTCTCGTTTTCACTTCTACTACAATAAGTATATTTTCTTTTTTAGCAATAATATCTACTTCACCGAATCGATAGCGTACATTTCGTTCCAATACATCATAGCCTTGATCTTTTAAATAACTTGTAGCTAGGTCTTCTCCGTATCTTCCTAATTCAATATGGTTCATAGGCACCTCCTTAGTTCTACATTACTTTCATTATGAAAGAATGTAAACGGTGCACCCCACACTGTTAGGAGTGTACTCCTCTAAGAGTGTTATAATCCATATACAATTATCGATATAAAAAAAGCATCCTCATAGAATACTCTATAAGAATGCTTTTATAAAACAATATACTATTATTTATCACCAATAGAGATGACAGATAAGATATTACCTGTAAGCCTATACTAGGCTAAAACCCTACTCTACAGTTTATATTTCTTCCACAGGCTTACCTGCTACAATGGATTTTATGGGTTCAAAACTATGCCGATGCAATGGAGTAATGCCTAAGTCTTTGATAGCCTGCTTGTGTACATCTGTATAGTATCCTTTATGAATAGCAAAGCCAAATCCTGGATATTCTTCGTCCATAGACTCCATAAAGCGATCCCGTGTTACCTTCGCTACAATGGAAGCGGCCGCAATGGACGCACTTTTAGAATCCCCCTTAATCAAAGATTCCACTGGTACGTCTAAATCTGGTAATTTCATGGCATCCGACAAGACAGCTTCTGCCTGTACTGGCAAATTGCGTATAGCCTCATACATAGCTTGTCGTGTAGCTTCATAAATATTGAGCTTATCAATCACTTCTGCCTCATAAGATACACAATGTACAGCTACTGCTACCTCCATGATTTGATCAAACAAAGCATCTCGCTTTTCAGGCGTCAATTTTTTAGAGTCATTCAACCCTACTAACTTGCAATGAGGTGGTAAAATAACAGCTGCTACTGTGACTGGCCCTGCAATAGGACCTCTACCCACTTCATCTACACCAGCTACTAAAAATTTTCCTTCTTCATAGAAGCTATCTTCATAGGCGTACATAGCTTCTAACCGCTGTTGCTCTTCTAAGACCTTTTTTTGTTTTCGTAAATACACACCAGCTGCATTCTTTACGGATTCACGTGAATCTTCTAATGCCCATTGTACATAGTCAAAAGAACATTCGCCTTGCAATAATTCTTTAATTTCTTTTACTTTCAACTGATGAAAGTCATTCTTCGTCAACATAGTACGGCTCCTCATCGACGCCATCAAAGGTAATGTATCCCAATTTGTTATTGCGGTAATCAGTTAAAATCACACGACGTACCTTATCATAATCCACGACGCCACCGCTCACTAAACAACCACGACGGCGGCCAATAGCCTCTAACATAGTATCTACAGATGTGCGTTCTTCTTCCGTCAATTTATAGCGTTCATGCAGTAGCGTCGATTCATGCTCTTCTAAATATGCCAATAACTGCTTAATCACAGAATCTAAATCGTAAACATCGTCAGAAATCGCACCTGTCATTGCTAACCGTGCGGCTGCTCGTTGGTCTTCAAACTTAGGCCACAACACACCTGGCGTATCTAACAATTCCAAATTCTTGCCTACTTTAACCCATTGTTGACCACGTGTGTGACCAGGTTTATTGGCAGTTCGTGTCGCTGCAGATCCAGCTAATTTATTGATTAATGTGGATTTGCCTACATTGGGAATACCTAAAATCATAGTGCGCACGGTGCGACCTTTGATACCTTTTTTTAGCCAACGATCGATGATGGGCTGTGCTAAGGATTCTACAGTTTTCACCAACTGTTTATTACCTTTCCCATTTTTGGAATCAATAGCTATGGCATGAATACCTTCGTTTTTGAAAAATTCAATCCATTCTTTTGTAGCTTTTGGATTCGCCAAATCACATTTATTTAAAATCACTACATGTGGCTTATCGCCGATCAATTCACGAATCACTGGGTTAGCACTACTCCGAGGAATACGTGCATCCAGTAATTCGATAACCACATCTACTTTCTTTTTATGTTCCGTAATCATACGAGTGGCTTTTGCCATATGGCCTGGAAACCACTGCACTACGGGAAAAATTTCTTGACTCATATTTCACCTATTCGTCTATTATATGCATTATACAAGTATTGATTCACTATCTTCCTATGCAATTCTTTTATCTATCATGACACTACTATCAAATTACATGATTAATCTGAAAGTATATAACTGATACCATGACAGGATTTACAACAATAATTACAATGTATTGTTATTGCAATAGGAAATAAAAAAAGGCTAGCCATAGACTTACGTCTCATGGCTAACCCTTTTAAATTAGCGTTTTTCGCGAATACGAGCAGCTTTACCAGTAAGGCTACGTAAGTAGTACAATTTAGCACGACGAACGATACCGCGACGAGTTACTTCGATTTTTGCTAGACGTGGGCTGTGAAGTGGGAATACACGTTCAACACCAACACCAGAAGCGATACGACGAACTGTGAAAGTTTCACGAACGGAACCACCTTGACGGTTGATTACCAATCCTTCGAAAACCTGAATACGTTCACGGCTACCTTCCACAACCTTTACGTGTACTTTTACAGTATCACCAGCGCGGAACTCAGGAATGTCAGAGCGAAGCTGTTCTTTTTCTAATACATCAATAATATTCACGATTTTTTCCTCCTATTTTGCAGACGTTCGTTACTTACACCTTATAAGCAGAGGACCATCTCAAATTAACAGTATTATTCTATCACAAAAGAAAGTTTTTATGCAAGCATAAAAATTAAAATTTATCCTATTTTCCCTCCACATATTGACGTAATCGTTCGATACGTTTTTCTGTAGCTGGATGTGTGCTATAGAGTTTGCTCATGAGCCCACTTTCACCAGTTTCAACTGTATAGTTGCGTAAGGTAATCAATGCATTATGGAGTTCAGCACCTAAGCCGATTTCATAAGCATATTTATCAGCTCGGTACTCCGCACGTCTACCTGTGAATAAGTCAATAATAACCAAAGGCGCCTTAATGACCCACTGCATAAATAGAATTTGTAAAACTACGAGAAGATAAAAAATCTGTACAATGAACGTAATCACTGGTAGTCGTAAATATTGAATCCATAATATAACGCGCGCAAAGAGTTCATACACACGAATGCACATTTGTCCCAAATAGTTCATATAGAAACAAGAAAATCCATAGGCCCCATCTTTATGGTGAATATGTCCCATTTCGTGAGCCACTATGCCTAGTAATTCATTATACGGCAGCTGTATGATGGCCCCCGTATTGAGACAAATTCGATTATGTCCCATCGCAAAAGCATTGATGGAATCATCATTTTTGATAAACCAGTCGAATTGCGACATATCGATACCCGTATGGTTTTGTATATCCTTCTGAATCATCTGCAAAATTTCTACCTCTTGCCCTAGGGGACGACGTCCCCCATAGAGCCACATGGTAATGCGATGAAACCAAGGAATTTGCGCTAGTGCCGCCACAAGTAACACAGAGGTACCTGCTACGGCATAGCTAATATTTTCCAGGTTAATACGCACATGAAAAAGGTTCATCACTTTCATCAGAAACGGATGATCAATAGGTCCAAAGATGGCTTGGTACATATATACAATGCTGCCGATGATGAAGAGATTAGCAAAAAATGTTAATACTGTAACAATCATAAGGACCTACTTCAATTTGCCTAAGTTACTTACTTCATACGTCATACGCAATAATTGAAGACGATTTTGTTTCACAGCTTCGTCTTTATCCATAACCATAACATGTTCGAAGAATGTTTCAATATATGGCACCAAGGATTCTGCTAGGCTTACCGCTTTCACATAGTCCCCAGCTTCTAAGGCTTTGCGATTCGTTGTGTATACCGGTAATGCCGCTTTGTACAGGGCTTGTTCGGAATCTTCTTTTAATAAGGATTCGTCAACGCCTGTGAAAGTCACGTCTTTCACCATGTTAAAAATACGTGTGTAAGCTTGCATTAATGGTTCGTTTTCGTCTAAACGATTAGCTGTTAAGGCTTGTCCTAAACCTTCTGCTAAGGCAACTGTTACAGTATCTTGGCTCAATACGATATCTACTACTTGATATGGCATACCTTGTTCTAACAAAATATTTTTCAATCGAAGGATGAAGAAGTTTTCTAGTTGACCTAGTAATTCTTCTTGTTTATCAGCAGAAACACCCAATAATTCCATTGCTTTCATCCAGATTGGACGCATGGATAAAGACCATTTGCTATCCATCAAGATGTTGATGATACCGATAGTTTGACGGCGCAATGCATATGGATCTTGAGAACCTGTAGGGATTAAACCACGGCTAAACATAGCTACGATAGTATCGACTTTGTCAACAATACTTAAAATGCGTCCTGCATCGGTAGTTGGTAAGATATCCCCTGCAAAACGAGGCAAGTATTGTTCAAAAATAGCCTCCCCTACAGCCGGTGTTTCTCCATCTAGTAAAGCATATTCTTTACCCATAATACCTTGTAATTCTGTGAACTCACTCACCATACCTGTAGTCAAGTCGGTTTTAGCAAGATGTGTAGCGCGTTCTAAGGTGGCTGTATCTGCAAAACCCACTTCTTTTGCTAACGTAGTACCTAATGTTAATAGACGTTCTGTTTTATCTTTTAAATTACCCAAACCTTCTTGGAAGACAACTTTTGTCAATGCTTCATAACGACCTGCTAATGGCGTTTTGCGGTCTTCGTTAAAGAAGAATTTCGCATCATCTAAACGAGCACGAAGTACACGTTCATTACCAGCGGCTACCACGTCTAAGGATTTGCTATCTCCATTGCGAACTGTTAAAAACATAGGAAGTAATTTACCTTTGCCGTCCATCATCGGGAAATACCGTTGATGGTCTTTCATTGGTGTAATGATACAATCAGATGGTAATGCTAAGTAGCTTTCATCAAAAGTACCACAAAGCGCTGTTGGATATTCTACTAGGAATGTAACTTCATCTAATAAATCTTCATCCCACACCACAGTAGCCCCTTTAGTGGCTGCCAATTCTGTTAATTGTTTACGAATTGTCTCACGGCGCACATCTTGGTCGATCATAATGAAGTTCTTAGTTAGTGTATCTAAGTAATCTTTTGGTTCTATTATGGTCAATTCAGATTCACCTAAGAAACGATGTCCACGGCTTACATTTGTACTTGTTACATTAGCAAATGTCACTGGTACTACGTCTTGACCAAATAATGCCACCAACCAACGTACTGGACGAACGAACCGTTCTTCTAAATCGCCCCAATGCATGGATTTAGGGAAACTTAAACCTGTAATCAAGGATGGCAATACGTCAGATAAGACTTCTTTTGTATCTAATCCAGCTGTCGTTGTGTCCGCAAAGATGTAACCATCTACCACTTTCAGTTCAGATACATCTAATCCTTTACCACGAGCAAAACCGATGGCTGCTTTTGTAGCATTGCCATCAGCATCATAGGCGATAGACACAGATGGACCTTTATGAGTTTCGTGAACATCTTCACCACGTTCTGCTACGTCATTGATAAGTAATGCAACACGACGAGGTGTGGCATACACTTTCACAGCCCCATGTGGAATGTGACGTTCTGCCAAAGCTGCTGTTGCTAATTCACCTAATTGTTTGATAATATTTGGCAAAAATCCTGCAGGAATTTCTTCTGCCCCAATTTCAAAGAGTAAATCCTTAGCCATCTTATTTATCTCCTTTCAACAATGGGAAACCAAGTTCTTCTCGTTTCGCCAAATAATTTTGTGCACAAATACGAGCCATGTTACGAACACGACCGATGAAAGCTGTTCTTTCAGAAATAGAAATAGCACCACGTGCATCTAGCAAGTTGAATGTATGGGAACATTTCAACACATAATCGTAAGCCGGCAACACAAAGCCCAATTGACATACACGTGTAGCCTCTGCTTCGTACATGTCAAATAATTTGAACAACATATCTGTATCGGCTAATTCAAAGCTGTATGTAGATTGTTCTACTTCGTTCGCATGCCATACATCGCCATATGTGTATTGTTCATTCCATTGCAAATCGTATACATTTTCTACGCCTTGAATGTACATAGCCAAACGTTCTAAACCATATGTGATTTCTACAGATACTGGTTTTACATCGATAGATCCCACTTGTTGGAAATAGGTAAATTGCGTTACTTCCATGCCATCTAACCATACTTCCCAACCAAGGCCCCAAGCGCCTAATGTTGGAGACTCCCAGTTATCTTCTACGAAACGGATATCATGATCTTCTGCATGAATGCCAAGAGCAGCCAAACTTTGCAAGTATAATTCTTGAATATTGTCTGGAGAAGGTTTGATGATAACTTGGAATTGATGATGTTGGAATAAACGGTTTGGATTGTCACCATAACGTCCGTCTGCTGGACGGCGGGATGGTTCTACATAACATACAGACCAAGGTTCAGGTCCTAAGGCATGTAAGAATGTGGCTGGGTTCATCGTACCCGCCCCTTTTTCAATGTCATATGGTTGTTGTAAAATACAACCTTGTTCACCCCAGAAGTTTTGGAGTGTAAAAATCATCTCTTGAAATGTCATTTCCATTCCTCCTTATGTTTTACAGGGAATAAAAAAGTCCCTGCAACGAAAATCGCTACAGGGACGAGATATACCCGCGGTTCCACCCTAATTGGCTAATGCCCTCTTTTAAAAAATAGCCTTTACTAATTGTCCATACCTAGTATGGTACAACGTTCCTGCTCATGCTCCACAGCGCCTTCTACTCAATTGTGAGCTTTCACCATCCTCACTCGCTAAAGGGAGTATACTCCTCTGCTTCATCACTTATGTATATATATTATTGTATGGATAAAAGGGATTAGTGTCAAGGGATAACCCAATGAGAATCCTTAAGTTTCTCATACACCAGTGTTCCACAGATAATACAGCTCTATTTTTCCAAGAACATCTTACACCATTCCATGTTCTCTATCCACATAGCAGTTTCATATTCAATGTCTTCCATTTCTGTGATAGCTGAAATGACGGCAATGCCATCCACTGGTTCTGCTAAGACATCATCAAAGTTATCTCGATTAATGCCACCAATAGCCACCATAGGAATTGTTGGATTATGAGCTCGTAAAGCTAAAATTAATTCTGGGCCACGCACAGCTTTGGCATCTTTTTTTGTACTTGTTTCATACATAGGACCTACACCGATATAATCCACATAGTCCAACTTTGTATTCTCTAACTCTTCTACAGAGTTAATGGATGTACCCACTAGAGCCTTCGGCAATCGTTTGCGTACCTCTTCAATGTCCATATCGTCTTGCCCTACATGGACTCCATCGGCACCAATTCGTTCGGCTAATTCTACATCATCATTGATGATGAAAGGAACACTATATTCTTTACAGATGTGTTGCAACTCTCGTGCCAACTGTTCTTTATCTGACCCTACAAGAGCACCTTCTCCTTTTTCACGAAGTTGAAAGCAAGTAATACCACCTTTGCAAGCTTCTATTAAAGTTTTATAAATATCCTTTGTGTTCGGTGTTCCACAAATGAAGTACAACCCCATCATGGATCGCACTGTATCTATATCGTGATGTTTCAAAATAATCCTCGTTTCATATATAACAACAAAAACAGATTACTTATAGTATAACACGACACCAAAAAGATTAGATATGACTTGCATCATACCTATATAACGGCGTAGATTATTCAGAATACTCATCCCCATAGGCCATATGATTCACCGGTCCATTGCCTTTGCCTAAACCAGGATTATGCAAGATTGCTAAACGAATATATTCTTTACCAATCGTAATAGCATCTTCTAAAGATTTCCCTTTTGCCAATTCTGCTGTGATGACCGCAGAGAATGTACAACCTGTGCCATGAGTATGAAGTGTGTCATATTTAGGGCTTGTCCAAGAGCGATGCATGGACATTGTATCTTTCATAAACAAGTAATCTGTAGCCTCAGATCCTATGTGACCGCCTTTGATGATCACTGCTTGAGGTCCTAATTCTTGTAACATACGAATCCCCGCTGTATGTAGAGCTTCTACCGTATCAATTTTCATCTCTGCTAACACTTCAGCCTCACTACGATTCGGTGTAATCAAGGTTGCTTTCGGAATCAGTTTACTTTGTAATGCTTTCACAGCCTCATCAGAAATTAAACGATCCCCACTGGTAGCGATCATCACTGGATCTAATACATAGGGTACTTTGGGATCAATATAAGTACCGATGAGTTCCATCATTTCTGCGGTGGCTAACATACCCGTTTTAACAGCTTCCGGCACAATATCTGTATACACCGATTGTAACTGTGCTTCAATCATAGATACATCCATATGCGCAATGTCTGTGACGCCTCGTGTATTTTGTGCCACTACGGATGTAATCACCGCCATACCGTATACATGACGACTTTGAAAGCTTTTCAAGTCCGCCATCACCCCTGCACCACCTGTTGGATCTGTTCCTGCAATCGTTAATGCTTTATGTAATTTCATAGGTATCTCCTTTACTAGTAACAAAAAAAGAACCAATCCTTTGGACGGTTCTTGTACAATGTCTAGTATTCGATGCCATCCACTTTCCTACGCCAGCATTATCTGGTTCAGGTCTAGGGTTTCGATACTCATCAATCTCAGCATAAGCACCCCTAGTGGTTCTTATATTAGTTTAGTTATAACATGAAATATACTACAATGCAATACAATAAATTACGTCTAAGCTGCTTTCACTAGAAGATATTTCCTCTCAATATTGATATTCACACATCCTATGTATTTCATATAATATATTACATTCACCTATACATTCCTATTGACGTAGTATCATTCAATTCGTATAATACATCTGTAAGGGGTGCTCACTGAAGTGGGCTGAGAAGAGGCTATGTGCTACTAACCCATAACCTGATTTGGATAATGCCAACGTAGGGATATATTAGTATATTTTTGTAGTACCTATACAAATACATAAGGACACTTTACCATATGGTTCCTATTTGCAACACTAGGTCTCTTAAGAATATCTATCATCTACAGGCTAATCGTTTCAGATTAGTCTTTTTTGTTCCCACTGGCATGGATAGGAGTATTCATGACTGATTCAAAACTTTCATCATCGCGGTTGTCCCTCATTTGGTTTGGCGCCGCTCTTTCTATTGCGGAAATTATGACGGGCACCTATTTTGCGCCCCTAGGATTTTCCGACGGGCTATTAGCCATCATCATCGGTCACGTCATCGGTTGTTTGTTATTATTTGGTGCAGGACTCATCGGCGCTCGTGAACACATGAGTTCTATGCAAACTGTATCCACTGTCTTTGGCAATGGGGGCATGAAATTATTTTCCATTTTAAACGTTCTTCAACTCATCGGCTGGACTGGCATTATGATTTATGACGGTGCTCTTGGTGCCGTAGAATTGTGGAATCTACCATTCACTGCGTGGACTTTCATCATCGGAGCTCTCATCATTGTATGGCTCTTCATCGGTATTCGTAACATGGGCTACATCAATAGTATTATGGGATACGGTTTAGGTATCCTCTGCATCTATTTATTGATTAGCTTATTACAAGAAAGTTCTATCCACAGCCAAGGCATCATCACTGATGAAATGACTTTCACAGCCGCCTTGGAATTGTCCATCGCTATGCCATTGTCTTGGCTACCACTAATCAGTGATTACACTCGCTTATCCAAGAACCCTGTTGCAGGTACTGCTGCTAGTGCTATTGTATATGGTGTGACGAGTTCCGTTATGTATGTGTTAGGCCTTGCAGCTGCGCTGTATACAAATGAAAGCAATATCGCTAAAATCCTTCTTCATGCGGGGTTAGGTCTTGGTGGATTAATCATTATCGTATTCTCTACTGTAACCACAACTTTCATGGATGCCCTATCTGCTGGTATTTCCTCTGAAAGTTTACAATCTAAATACTCTGGTCGTACCATCGGTATCATCGTTACCATTATCGGGACCATTGGCGCATCCATCTATCCAATGGATAATATTATTCCTTTCTTATATATGATTGGATCTGTCTTTGCTCCAATGATTGCTATTTTATTAACCCATTATTTCTTATTACGCAAATGTCCTCGCCTTGACCATGGTCCTACCCTATACATCATTTGTTGGGCATCCGGTACCGTTATGTACCATCGTTTCCTTGATAGTAACCCATTCTTAGGAGCTAGCTTGTCTACCATCGTAGGCACAGCCTTGGCAACCATTGCAACGGCGTATATCATTAGCAAATTGAGTAAAAGTTAATATCCCCCTGTTATTTTATAACTGCATTTAATTTACATTGTAAACTGAATGTAGTAAAATAAGAAAAAGGAGGTAAGACTATGGCGACAATTCCTACACAAATTCGTATTGATGAACATGTAAAAAAAGAAGCTACTGAACTTTTTGGTTTACTTGGTTTAGATATGTCTAGTGCTATAAATATGTTTTTAAATCAATGCGTACTACGAGGTGGCATTCCATTTTCAATAGAAGTACCAAACTATTCCACTAAAGTATTAGATGCCATGAATGAAGCTAGACAAATATCTAAAAATCCTAATGTAATTGGTTATACTACCTTAGAAGATCTAAAAAAAGCGCTAGAGGCATAATATGTTTACAATCAAGTTTACTACTGCATACAAAAAAAGTTATAAACTTATGAAAAAAAGAGGTCTAAATCTTTCCCTCTTAGATTCAGTGGTGTACATGCTTGCAAATGGAGAAACACTTCCAGCCAAATACCATGATCATGCCCTTAAAGGTAAATTTAAAGGGTTTAGAGAGTGTCATATTCAACCAGATTGGCTACTAATATATATGTTAGAAGATGATATCTTAACTCTTACATTAGTAGATACAGGTACCCATACAGATTTATTAAATATCTAATATTTTATTGTACATTACTTTTAAAAACTACATTTTATCATAAAACTGTACTAGTATTTTATAATAACAAAAACGCGGTCATATGACCGCGTTTTTAGTTATATAATACCTATTGCAAAAATACGTACTATTCTCTTATATCATTGTTTCTAAAAACTCTATGCTATGCAAGGTATATCCTAGGTGATGTTTCAACATAGTTCGCAACAGGATTTCCACCTGTGTCCACTGTTGTGCACTCAACCGCAATGCATTCGTAGGTACCCAGTTATACCGTAATATTCCTTGAATGGCCTCTTGCAGTTCCCGATTCACCACATACTGGCAGGTTTCATAGATTTCATCACAAAGGTTTCTCATAACTTCTGAATCTTCACAATGGTCTCCTTGTGGTACGAATCCCGCAATACTCAGCATATGCCACCCCAATACAATAGAGCCATATCGAATCGAACCCTTTTGAGTGATACTTAAAAATCTGCTCATCGTAGCATACACACCACGATCTAGCTTTCCTTTTTCAAACAAAGCGCTCACCAATTCTCCACTGAATGTAGCATAGGAAATGGTATCTAAACTTTCATAGTTACGAATAGAAATGCCATCGAGTTGGATAATATCGTAAAACTCTCCATTAGGGGCCGCCGTCAAATACAAACGGCTCAAAGGCTGTAGGTAGGCACCTTCCTTATAATTTGCCTTTCGCTTATGGGGGACGGAACAAAGAATAATCCCTTCCGCCTTGGTGAGGAATGCATAGATACTATAATATTTACGTTTTTTACGCCACAATACGATGGCTTCACTAGTAAAAGTGTTAGCTTTCATCCATATATCCTCTCCGAACAGGTTTACTCAGTTTCCTCAACATCAGTTGGTACTGGCACCGCATAGACACGTTCAATACGATATCCTTGCATTTCTGTCACCGTGAAAGTATATCCATCTACGGTGATGACATCACCAACGGCAGGTGTGCGCTCTAAGATACCGAAAATAACACCACCAATAGTATCTTCATCCACATCTCCGAAGGAAATATCTAATAAATCTTCTACCTCATCCACCAACACTTTTCCTGCAAAGTTATAAGTTCCATTTGGATTTTCCACAATTGCCGGCAAATCACGTTCGTGTTCGTCTTGTATATCTCCAACCAATTCTTCTAAAATATCTTCTAAGCCCACTAAGCCTACCATACCACCGTATTCATCTACCACAACAGCCTGATAAATACGACGTGTACGCATATGCTGTAATAGAACAGATAATTTCATCACTTCAGGAATGACAAGAATGTTACGACGAATAGACCGCAAATCTTTACTTGCCTCTTCACTTCGCTCCATAAGGTCCTTAATGTGGACAAGACCAATGATATGATCCTTATCCTCTAGACACAAAGGATATCTTGTGTGGCTTGTAGAAGATACGATATGCATAGTCTCCTCAAAGCTATCTTGGGTATACACGCATACTACATCTTGCCGAGGAATCATAACCTCTTTCGCAATACGGTCCACAAAATCGAATACATTATCGATGAGCTCACCTTCCACATGATCAATTTCACCTTGTTGATGACTACGGCTTACCAAGGCACGGATTTCTTCTTCTGTATGCACTAGGTCGATTTCTGTACGATAGGGTGCTTTGAAAGCTTTCAATACTGTATTACCAATTTGTTCTGCAAGGTATACAAAAGGAATTACAATTTTTCCAGCTAACCTCACAATGGTCACGGTGGTCCCCACGTAGCGTTCTGGGAAAGATAACGCTAAACCTTTTGGAATAATTTCACCAAATATGAGCACTACCACAGCAAATAATGCTAATACAATCCATTCCACCACAATGGTATACATAGGTTCATAGAAACCAAACCGCTGTAATATGACGTCTGTACCATCTTCTAAATATCGTCCCATATAAACAGACAAAACTATGATGAAGAAAAGAATAAAGAAGGTGGACGTATTCATAAACCGTTCAGGTCGTTGATATAATTCACGTAATTCCTCTTTTTTGCTCTCGCTCAATGTATCCATATCTTCCAGATGTTCTTCTCGAAGACGCGCAAAAGAAAATTTGCTAATCATGAATAAACTAATAATTAAAATGCAAAAGATGGCAAATAGAATCATGCCACCCGTGACGGGGGTATCGATACAAATCAGTCCTTTCTAAACGTAATAATTCAACACTAATTACGGTATCCCAATTCAGATAACATACCAGATTTATTGCGCCAATCTTTTTTTACCTTGACCCACAAATCTAGAAATACCTTAGTCGCTAAAAGTCTCTCAATATCGGCACGAGCTTGTTTTCCAATCAATTTTAACATAGCCCCTTGTTTGCCGATAATGATTCCTTTTTGAGAATCTCGCTCTACGTAAATTGTGGCACGTATATAGGTAGTACCGTCATCTCTCGTTTTCATTTCATCCACGTCTACTGCAATGGCATGAGGAATCTCATCATGTGTCTGCAATAGGATTTTTTCACGCACAATATCAGAGATAATCAAACGTTCTGGTTGATCTGTAATCATATCATCTGGGAAGTATTTTGGACCTTCTGGTAAATGTCTTTCCAACAAATTAACCACTTCTTCAATATTATCTTTTTCCTTCGCCGAAATCGGCACTACCGCCTCAAAAGGATAGCTATTTTCATAAGATACAATGGCTTCTAACAAGTCTTGTTTTTCCATCGTATCAATTTTGTTCACAATGAGGAACACTGGTACGTTCACCTTACGCAATTGTTCAATGACGAAGTTATCCCCAGGACCGCGTTTTTCATTTGCTGCTACCACAAACAGAACCGCCTCTACTTCACGCAAAGAATCTACGGCTTGGTCTACCATGAATTCACCCAATTTATGTTTTGGCTTATGAATCCCTGGTGTATCCATAAATACGATTTGCTTCTTTTCATCAGTGTACACACAAACAATACGATTTCGTGTCGTTTGTGCTTTATCAGATACGATAACAATTTTATCATCAATTAATGCATTAATTAAGGTAGACTTCCCTACATTAGGTCGTCCTACAACGGCTACAAAGCCTGATTTAAATCCTTTTCCACTATTCATTATATGGCATATCCTCTCGTACATAACCTAAATTACCAAGCACAAACTCTTCTTCTGTGCGCATTTCTTTTTTATCTTCCTCTGTCATATGGTCATAACCTAAAATATGCAAACAGCTATGAACAGTTAAATAAGCAAGTTCACGAATGAAATCGTGGTTATACTCTTTTGCTTGCTCTGCCGCTCGCTCTAGAGAGATAACAATGTCTCCTAGTAATTGACCTTCTTCCTCGATAGAGGCTTCCTCCCCTTCATTGAGGGCAAAGGATAACACATCTGTAGGCATATCTTTACCACGGTATTCACGATTTAATTCCTGAATTTTTCCGTTGTTACAGAGGAGCACACTATATTCATCTTCCTCGTGCAATCCATACACACGAGCCACTTCATTACAGCACCGTTGAATGACCTCTTCGTAAGTGTTATTTTGTTCCATTCCCTCATCATAGGAAATACTTACAATCATTCTTGTTTCCCTTTCTCTGAAAGTTGATACTCTTCATAGGCTTTCACAATACGACCTACCAAATCATGACGCACTACATCTTGATCCGAGAAATAAATAGACCGAATCCCTTTGATGCGTTGTAACACTTGTTCTGCCTCAATCAAACCTGATGTTATCTTCGGTGGTAAATCAATTTGCGTAGGGTCTCCATTAACCACCATTTTCGATTGATAGCCCAACCGTGTTAAAAACATCTTCATCTGTTCTGGCGTTGTATTCTGTCCTTCATCAAGGATGACAAAGGACCTTTCTAGGGTACGTCCCCGCATATATGCCAAAGGCGCCACCTCAATAGTCCCTTGTAAAAGCATTTTCTGTACACGCTCTACACCGAACATATCATGTAAGGCATCATAAAGAGGCCGCAAATAAGGATCCACCTTTTCTTGTAAATCACCTGGTAAATAGCCAAGTTTTTCTCCCGCCTCTACAGCAGGTCTCGTCAAAATAATACGATCTACTTCACGATTTTTTAGGAAAAATGCACCTAATGCCACTGCCAAATAGGTTTTCCCTGTACCGGCGGGACCAATACCAAAGGTGATAGTATTACGGCGGATACTATCTACATACTGTTTTTGCCCCACTGTTTTAGGAATGATAGGATTCCCCTTGACAGTCACATTAATAGTATCTTCATAAAGCTTAAAAAGAGTCTCTTTTTCGCCTTTCAAAATCATCGTAGTAGCGGTTCGTACATGATGGTCTGTGATCTTAATGTGATTTTTAAATAAATATAACAATACATCAAGGACTTCTATCGCCACTTGTACAGATGTTTCAGAACCTGTCACGTCTATGGTCGTATCTCGATGTAATATATCAACTGTCAATAGTTCTTCTAATACTTTTATGTGAGATCCTTGAGGTCCCACGATAGGTCCTACCATGTCATAAGTAGGTATGGTAAATCTCTGATTAGCCATATGCTCCCTTTCACAGAAATTTTTGAACCGCAGCACCATGTAAGTAATCATAGCCGCTGCCTTGAGAAATATCTTCGTCTTCCATAATTTGATCAATCAAATCTTGTACGCGCCACCAGCCCATAGACCAATTCGTGAAGATTGTATTTTCTTCTGGCGCACGTCCTACTAGTCGTTGTAATACAATCTTAGGGTCTAGGTAACGTAAAAATTCTACCACTCGTCGAGCGTATTCTTCTGCACTGATTAAGGTAAATTCACCAGCCTCATAATCACGTGCCATTTTCGTATTCTTTACTAAGTATAATGCATGAAGCTTCACTTGGTCTACTTGTAAGGCTGACAAAGTTTTCGCTCCTTCAATGACATCGTCCATCGTATCCCAAGGAAGGTTTAGTATCATATGAGCACACACTTCAAATCCATAGCGCTTGATACGTAATACGGCATCGATAAACTCCGCCATCGTATGCCCTCGGTTTACCTTTTGTAGTGTGTGATAGTTCACCGATTGTAAGCCTAATTCTACATAGATATCAATGCCATATTTGTTTTGTATATCTTTTAAAATATCTAAATACGCATCATGTACACAGTCAGGTCGGGTTGCAATGGCAATGCCTACCACATGTTCTAAGCACGCTTCCTCCACATAGTGGCGGAACTTCTCTGGTGGCAAGTAAGTGTTACTAAAATTCTGAAAATACGGTATATATTTATAAGCTTTATATTTTTTCGCAATATGCACCACTGTTTCATCGATTTGCTGTTTCACCGTCATAGAGGCTGGTCGATTTTCATAGCCTGCTCCAATTTCACCGCAGAATGTACATCCACCTACACCTGCTGATCCATCGCGATTGGGGCATGTCAAAGGCAGTGCCACTGGAATTTTATAGGCCTTTTCTCCATATCGTTCTTTGTAAAAAGCAGATATCATACGATACCGCTTTGGTTTTGTCGTATCACTCATATCACACCTCCTCTACCTATTGTAATGGACTCCTAGACAATTCTGGAAAAACACCATGTATATCTGGACGAATAAATGGTTTTGTGTCTCCTTTTACATCGATGATGATAGCATATCTATTATCTGCAATAACATTATTTACTATAACATTATCTGCTATCACAGTATCAGTCATAGCCTCTTCACAAAGCATCTTACTTTGTTTTGTTGCACGCATTTTTTGTGTAAAATACTCCTCAGTGCTATGTATAGAGCTTGCACTAGTAGAATCGTATTCATTATCTTTAGATGGTTCAACTTCTACAGCACCATAGGAATCTCTTGGAATCCCTAAGTATGGCAATGACTCTCCACAGACCTCAATCGTATGATAATCTTGTCGGATTCTCCGCCACTCCACAAAGGAGTAGTTAGGAATGTATTGTCGAACTAAGTCTTCCTCACGCCAGAATATCTCGGCATCTTGCATTTCTTGCTTTCTATCTTTAGATAGACCAAATCGTTCATCCCGTATTTTACCATTAAAAGAAGTCAATACATCGTAGCGCAGTAAATCACAGGCCACTCGGTCTCCTTTCAAGGTAAAGAACTCATAGAGGAAGGCAATTTGATCAGCATCATTTAATTTGCGGTCTTGATTCCCTTTTTCTAACCACAACTTGGTCATTTCTTCAAAATAAGCAAAGGCCGATCCTTCTTGGATTAAGCTTTCACTAATGTATCCAAAGACTGTGCGATACCGTTCACTATTATAGAACCGTTCGAATACATCTTCAAAATGTTTCAGCATGCGCACATCATTATAAGGCAATACATGTGTTTGTAACACTTCGTAAGGTGCTTTCGGATTCGCAATGTACTCGTACTCTGCCATAGAACGCACGCCAGAACCTTTCAATAACTTTAAAAAGCCAATCTGCAACGCATGGGGTTGCAAACTGAATAAATCATTAAAGGACTTCTCGAAAATAGATTTACTTTCATAAGGCAAACCTACAATTAAATCCATATGCACATGAGTACGCCCGGCCTTGATAATCGGAGGGATGACGGACTGAATATGGCCCCAATCATTGCGCCGATGGATGGCCTCCAGTGTCTTAGCATGAGTACTTTGAACACCTACCTCAATCTGTATTTGACCATAACGAGTAGAACTTAGAATATCTACTTCTTTTTCAGTCATTAAAATGGATTCCATTTCCAAGTGAAAGTTCGTCTGTCCCCCATGGTCACGCATCCACTCCATCAATGGAATATGATGATGAGGCGCACAGTTGAAAGTCCGATCCACAAACTTCACCTGTTTTACATTGTGATCTACGAACCAAGCCAACTCTTCGAGTACCCGTTCTTGGGGAAAGAATCGTACAGTGTTTCGATTTCCAGATAAACAATACTGGCAACTAAAGGGACAACCACGAGAAGATTCATAATAGACAATTTTATTCCCTAAGGTAAGCATATCTTCCTCTGTGTACGGAAATGGTATAGTACTTAGGTCCTTCACCTCTACAGCCTCTTCAGACCCTTGAATAGTACCTTGTTCTCTACCTAAGATGCCAGGTATGACAGGATCAACAGCAGATTGACCTATACGGATTGCTTTCACAAAGGAAGTAAAAGCCTCCTCAGCTTCCCCTTGCACAATATAATCGATGTAGGGATGATCTTCTAATAGTTCCCTAGCTGTATAACTCACCTCTGGACCACCTAATATAATTTTCGTGTTAGGACGAACCGCCTTGATCATAGAACACAGATGTAATGTCATATCGATATTCCAGATATAACAAGCAAACCCTATTACATCTGCATCTAAGGTGGTCACATTATTTAGAATATCTAAAATAGGCATATTAATAGTGTATTCCACTATCTCATATGCCTCGTCCTTCGTTCTTCCATAAGCCTGCAAATAGCGCAACGCCAAAGAAGAATGTATATATTTTGAATTCAACGTTGAAATGATAACTTTCATTTGTACCTCACTCATCGAATGAACCTAGTTCATCGGCTATTGTTCTATTATATCATATAATGCGGCTCTATAATAAATGTTGGGGCTACTCATATGAGAGTAGTCACCAACATTTTTTTGTTGCAATAAAATAGACATATACAAACTCATACCGTATCATTAAAAGTAACCACACAATCAAGAAAGGGTGAGTCATATATGTCTATAGTTAATTATACAGAAATTATCTTTAAAATTAAAGAGGAATATATTAAACATACAAGAGTAAATGAGGATGGTTCTGTTCATTTTACACTAGAAATGCCGGTAGCTGAGCAAGTATGTCCTCATTGCGGAGCGGGCACTAGAAAGTCTAAAGGCAAACGCTCTAGAGACGTTAAATTTGGCGCTATGCAGCATCATACAATAACTGCAACCTACTTACAAAGACGTTACAAATGTCAGGAATGCAATCATACTTTCATAGAAAAGAACCCTTTTGTTAGTCGTTATTTGCGATTAAGTAAATCTAATTTGGAATATCTATT